>NZ_JAUBTS010000009.1:0-119877 GCF_036705105.1 Microcoleus sp. B9-D4 | reverse complement strand
CTAATCGCAATAACTCAAATTCCCCCCCAATATTACCAAGGGATAGATCGCGATTTGATAGAGGGCGATCGTTTTTTTTCGATCGCAACCAACCCTTTACTCGCGAACAGCGGCAGAACCAAAACAGAATATCGCGAGATATAGGAAAACCCGGAGAAAGGATGCCGCCCGAAAGAATCCAATCTCCCAGAGGACTGAGAAATTTCATCAATTCAAATATCAGAGATTCAGTTATTCAGTCAGCATTTCGCGGCGACATCGGCAGGAATTTGGAGGCCGGAAAAATATCGGCAGCTTTGTCTCTGCTGGACAAATCTTTCAGCCAAGAATTCGGGGAATATTTAGGCATCAACATCAGCAACGAGTTGGTATCCCCAGAGGAAATTCAAAAAAAATTAGCATCCGTGGGTGCACAAACCGGCACAAAACCCAGTTTAATTTATCTGTTCTCGCAGCCCGAAGAATTAAATTTAATGCTGATAAATTCTTGCGGTGAAGTGGTTCACAAAAGTGTGCCGTCAGCGAACCGGCAAGAACTTCTGAAAGTTGTAAATGAGTTCAGGGGTGAGATTACCAAACCGGGAGTGCGGGCTACTACGAGTTATCTACCATCTTCGCAACAACTTTATAAGTGGATGATTGCGCCTTTAGAGGACAGTTTGAAAAGCTGCGAAACGGATACTATTTCCTTTGTTGTCGATCGAGGTTTGAGAGGTATGCCCTTTGCTGCTTTGCACGACGGACAGCAATTTTTGGTGGAAAAGTACAATCTCAGCCTGATGCCCAGCATTAATTTAACAGATACCCGCTACGTCGATCTCAGAAATTCTCAAGTTTTAGCAATGGGTGCCTCGGAATTTTCCGAGTTGAATCCTTTGCCGGCAGTTCCTGCTGAAATAGCGGCTATTTCTAGAGAGTGGCCGGGAGTTAGTTTTCTAAATGAGGGTTTCACTTTGGAGAATTTGAAGCGACAGCATCAAAGCCGACCTTTTGGCATTATTCACTTAGCTACTCACGGCGAATTTCGACCTGGAGTACCGAATAATTCTTTTATTCAGTTGTGGAATAGTCGGCTACGAATGGATCAATTACGGGATTTGAGATTGAATGATCCGCAGGTGAATATGTTAGTTTTAAGTGCTTGTCGGACTGCGGTGGGAGATGCACAGGCCGAGTTGGGTTTTGGGGGTTTGGCGCTGCAAGCCGGGGTGCAAACGGCTTTGGGAAGTTTGTGGTACGTGAGTGATGAAGGTACTTTGGGATTGATGAGTGAGTTTTACCAGCAGTTGAAGACGGCGCGAATTAAGGGGGCGGCCCTGCGACAAGCGCAAATTGCGATGTTGCGGGGAGATGTGCGTTTGGAGGGCGGCCGATTGCGGGGTTTGAGTCGGGGTGAGGGGGTGGAGTTGCCGGCTTCGCTGCAAGGGTTTGCGGATTTAAAGTTGTCGCATCCTTATTATTGGTCTGCTTTTGTGATGATTGGGAGTCCTTGGTAATTGGTGATTAGTGATTAGTGATTTGTTATTAGTGGGATATCAATGATTTTTTAAAAGGTCAGGAATATTTAGAACGGGAGGTTTCTCCTCACTTCGCTTTTTTGTCGCCCTCTGAGATTATGGGATTTTTGGAAACGCAAAAAGATGTGGGGGAAACGTCGATGATTCGAGGGTTTAGGCAGTGGGTGAGGAGTCAAATTCAGTCAGGGGAATGAAGGAGGGCTATTTATATTTATGAAAGCTAAAAAAATATTTTTTAGCTATAAATTCAAAAGAATACGCAGTCTTTCTTCTACCATCATTAATGTTGTGGGAGAAACTGTACCCCACAGTTCAAAAAATCTTTCTATACTGATCGATCGCACATCTTCACATTTAATGAAACTTCGCTGTCTAAGTCCTCCTTCTGGGGGGTTAACTTCGACGTGCCAGGGAATTCCTTTATCTTTCGATGTGACTGGTAGTACGACAACTAATCCCGAAGCACCCTGATTGAATAAATCTACAGATGTCACTAGACAGGGACGCTTGCCAGCTTGCTCTCTTCCTCGTGTTGGGTTCAAGTCAATCAGCCATATATCACCCCGTGATGGTTTGGCGGATGTGATTCTAAACCATCCTCTAAAGTGATATCCCAAGCTTCCCGTTCTTCAAGTTCTTCTTGCCAAGCTTCTGGGCGATCGCGTAAGGCAAGATAAGCTTGGTTGGCTGCTGCTAAAAACTGTTGTCTTCGGTATTGTTCGATCGCTTGTTCGAGAACTGTTTCGATTGGTTTTCCTGAGAGTGCAGAGATTTCTGCGAGGGTTTGATAAGATGTATTGCTAATTGTAACTGTAGAAGTTTGATCCATGTTACTTTTCATCTGTTAATCCATCGGCAACTGTTAAATCCCAAGCGGAGTCTACTTCGCTAGAGGCTTGTCGGTAAGCAGATTCTAGTTCTTGATTCCGCAACAATTCCAAAGCTAATTCAATTACTTGGGATGGCGATTTACATCCTTTAGCAATTTTGTAGCTTTCAATAAACTGTAGTAGCGATTGTGATAGGGAAATTGATATTTTTTCAGCTTGCATTATCTTAGCAATTGGTAATTACAAAGATTTTTATTTAATTATAGCACAAGTAGTAAATTTTCGTCTCAAATCCAGTAATCAGAAAAAAGGGTGTAAGCATTTAGCGCTACACCCTGTCACAAGTTTCCAGTCTTGCTAAAGATACTATTTGTTGTAGACGCACAAGCAAGTTAAACAAACTTAAAATCCCGACGCGAAGACGTGACATTAAAGCTCAGGTCAGTCACGTTTTTGACAAGAGCCAGCGTGTCTCCGCCCGTAGTTTGTATGAGCATATCATTATTGCCCTGACGGGTGAGGCGATACTGACTGGCATTACCGCGCAACTGAATATAATCATCGCGGAAGTTGTAGTCTGCGATCGTGGCTTGGCCGTTGCCTTGGTAGAACATTCCCTGACGGGTATTCCCCAAAACGAAGGTATCAGCCCCAGTCCCTCCTTCTAAGGTGTCGAAATCGGCTCTGTTGAAGCTGGCATAGCCGTCGAGGTAGTCGTTGCCCGGGCCACCGTTCAGGTAGTCGTTACCTGCTTCACCGTAGAGGGTGTCGTTGCCATCTTGTCCGTATATCTTGTCATTACCTCCAAGACCAGTTAAGTTGTTGCTAGCAGAATTACCAGTAATGATGTCATCTCCTGGCGTTGGTGGCTTCGGATTGCTACCGCCTCCGTTATTCAACTGCGAAAAAGCTTGGAGCGGACTCATTGTTTGCTGCTTCAAGAGAGCAATACTAGCAGGATTCCCGTTGTTTTGGAAGAAGCCGGTTTTTGGGGCATTGAAATCGGTGTGAACTTCCAGGTGAAGGTGTGAGCTGATGCCTAGATTGAAAACTTTGCCAACCTCTTCACCAGCCTCAATGGTGTCTCGATTAGCTACTAATCCACGTGAGTTACTTAGATGACCATAAATCCAACGCTTTCCGTCCCTGCCACGAACAGCAATGAAGGAACCACCAGCTTGATTGGAGACGTTTTCAATGGTGCCTGAAACAACGGCTTTAATGGAAGTTCCCGCACCTGCGAAGAAATCTATTCCTGCATGGGGGCCTTTGTATGCACGAGACTGTTCATAGATATAGCCTCCTGAAAGTCCTAAGAAATCGTTTATAGGAACCCCCAGCTTTTGGCTGAGGTTACGGGCAACATCCTTCAATTGAGGTGACGCATCCTGATTTGGTGACCAGGTAGGTGTTGCAGGGTTGTTGTCAAAATAATCCCTACTGCCACTTTTCAAGTCCCAGTCATTATCAGTTGTTGGTAAGGACATTGTAGTTACTCCAGTTGTAATGTTTGGTTGTGTATTTGCATTGGGCAATCGAATTCAGAGTTATGCGTTTCACATAGCCCGGTTCGCACTCAATTAATGTGTGCTTCAAGGGTTAGATAAATTCATAACTGAACTCTAAATAATCAAAATCTGGTAAGCGCGATCGCGTTTATCGCAACTATTAAATTCATAAAATTATCTAAACTTAGTAGGTAATCAATATTGACTACCTACTAAGGTAGCTAGGTTTTAGCTGTTATCTTGACGCACTTGACTCCAAGCACTATCGCGCGATTCTTTGTCAGTGCTACCCGTACCTCGGTAGTCTTTGCCAGTATTGTTATCGCGAATCGTAGTCTCTCGTGAGCCCTCAGTAGCAAAAGAGGACTGAACACTGTTGTTGGTATCAGTAGATACGTCGTAACGGGCTGTGTCTTTTGGATCGGACATCTTAGTTAATCTCCTATTGTTTTTTGAAACTTGTGTCAAGTTCGACTTCAATTCGTTGTGGTTTATGTAGGTTTATTTGATTTGAATCAACCCACAACTAAACAGTAACAATGGCTTAAACGCTTGTCAGTCGCTTATGGTTGGGACTTTGGTAGGCGGGTTTGGTTGGTAAAAGACGGGTTTGGACGGGTCATCGCGAAAATAAAGCTCAAGCTGAAGCATAATAAAATAAAACTGCCTTTACCAAAGCTATGGATATCGAAGCGGCATTAGAACTGGCTAAACGATTAATTGTGGCCCAAACCGGGAAACCCTTAGACGATTTGCCAACGAACATTCTTCGGGGAGCTTTGGAAGGTAAGTCACTCAGCGAAATTGCCGAGTCTTATTCCTGTAACGAGAGTTACGCCAAAGAAGTTAGCTCCAAGTTATGTAAACTCCTATCGGCTGCTTTGGGTGAGCCGATCGCGAAAAGAAATCTGATATCGACGCTAGAACAACGCCTGCGCCTCGAAAAACAGAACTCTGAGGCTGGGATTATACAATTTGAAGGGTCGATCGCACATCCCTCAATACCAAACCACAATTTTGTGGGACGCGAAGGGGCGATCGCCCAGCTCAACACCCGCATCAACCAAGGCGCAAAAATCATCGTCATCAAAGCATCCGGCGGTATAGGTAAAACAACCTTGGCGCGGCAATATCTCAATTCCCAAGGGTTTGATTTAGTGCTAGAAATCCCGATGGCGAAAGAGACGGAAAATATTACTCCCGTCGAAAACGTGATTGAAGAATGGCTGAAGCGAGACTTTGATGAAGAACCGGGGCGGGAATTTGGAGTGATGCTTGGCCGGCTCAAACGACAACTTCAAACGCGCAAAGTAGGAGTGTTGATTGATAACCTGGAACCAGCGCTAGATGGACAAGGTAGATTTATTCAACCCCATCGCCGCTATATAGAATTGTTGCGAATTTTGGCTGACTCGACGGTACTGTCAGTGACGCTAATTACCAGTCGCGATCGCCTGTGTGATCCTGAAGTGAGTGTCGATCATTACGAATTACTCGGATTGGATGAATCGGCATGGCAACAGTTTTTCGGCAGTCGCAATATTGATATTGATATTCCGACTCTCAATGCAATGCACAACACCTATGGTGGTAATGCAAAAGCAATGGGTATTTTGTGCGGTGCAATTCGAGAGGACTTTGACGGAAATATGGTGGCTTATTGGCGGGAAAATCTCACAGATCCGTTAGTTAAGACAGATTTAAAAAATTTAGTAACCAGTCAGTTTAACCGTCTCCAAGAACTCGACTCCGCCGCCTATAAACTCCTCTGCCGTTTAGGATGCTATCGCTATCAAGATGTGCCGACTGTGAGCGCTGAAGGATTGTTGTGTTTATTGTGGGATCTGCCAGAAATACAGCGCAGACGAGTTATTGAATCGTTGCGAAATCGCTCTTTGGTAGAATTCTGCAAAGGAGAATATTGGCTGCATCCGATGATTCGGGAAGAGGCGATCGCACGTTTGAGAGCAAGTGAAGATTGGGAAGAGGCGAATCGCAAAGCAGCAGAGTTTTGGACGGATAGTGCTAAGACTGTTGAAACTGTAGAAGATGCACTGAGGGCTTTTGAGGCTTACTATCACTGTGTAAAAATTAACGACTTTGAGCAAGCTGGCTCTGTAATTGTGAGAAGGAGAGATACCAGTTGGAAAAAGGGAGAACGTCTGGGGGTTGCGTTTTATAGGTTGGGTTTGTTACAACCAATGGTTTATTCAATTAATTCAATTATTAGCGAAGTTAAAGATAATCATATACTGAGTATGTGGTTGTATAATCTTTTAGGGGATTTCTACTGGTTAACTGGATATATAAACCCAGCAATTGAATGTCACAGTTTATCATTCAAAGCAGCGGACTGTACCCTTTTATCTATTAATTTAAGCCCTTCAATATATTTTGAGGCTAAAAAGTGGAAAACTTGGTCTTTAATTAATACAGGACTTTGTAAAATCGATTTATGGGAACTTGAAGAAGCTGTCAAATTGTTTGAAAACATAGAAGTTATTTGTAATCATCACGATTCAGAACATGGCTTGTCTAAGAATGAGAAAGACTATTTATACTGTTTAGCATTTTTGAACTCATGTTTAGGCTTTAAAGAGAGCGCTCTGAGTTATGCACAACAAGCAGAATTAGTTATTTCTAAAATAGATAATAGTTATTGGAGTAAAGGATATAGCTTATTGTTTATGGGCCTAACTTATAAAAATTTAGGAGAACCTGAAAAATCTTTTGAAATGTTCCGCCAAGCGATCGCATTTGCCGAAAAAACTCACTACACTCAGGTTAAGGCTAAAGCTTTAAGTGGTCTAGCAGAGCTTTATCGAGAACAGGGAGAATTTGCAACAGCGCTTTCCCATCATTCAGAATCAATCGAATTGCTAGACAAAATCGGCGCAAAATGTGACTTAGCTGAAGCTTACTATCAGCTTGCCTTAACTTACCAAAAGATGGGTGATGCCGAGAAGAGTCAGACTGCGTTTCAAAAGGCGATTCAACTCTTCAATGAAATGGAAGCACCTAACCAAGTTGAGAAAGTGCGAAAGGCCATAGGTAAGAGCGACGAAGTTTAGTTTTGGATATATAAATCAATACGGTTCAGTTAAGCCCGATCCCCCCTAACCAAGGGCGGGCACGGGGGCACCGCCCCTACGAAGGGGGGGACAGGAATCTTCTCAAAGTCCCCCTTCTTAAGGGGGATTTAGGGGGATCGAGACTCAGGTAAAAACGAGATTTATCAGGATTTTAGTCTTAAGTTGATACCAATGGGCTCTTGAAGTGTCCCTACTCAACTAAAGCTTGCCGCTGAGCCTCCAACAATTCTTGAATCCCGGTTTCTGCCACATCCAAAATTTGATTTAACTGACTCCGACTAAAACTTCCCTCTTCCGCAGTTCCCTGAATTTCGATGATATTCAAATCTCCATTCATTACCACATTACAATCAATTTCAGCCGCCACATCTTCCAGATAATTCAAATCTAAAAACGGCTCGCCTTCCAAAAGTCCCACAGACACGGCCGCCACTTGACGAATAATGGGCGATCGCACCAAATCACCTTTTTGCACCAACTTATTCAAAGCGTCAGCCACAGCCACAAACCCGCCAGTAATTGAAGTCGTGCGAGTCCCCGCGTCCGCTTGCAAAACATCCGCATCGACAAGTATGGTGCGTTCTCCCAATAGTTGCATATCCAAACACGATCGCAAACTCCGGCCAATCAACCGCTGAATTTCCTGAGTGCGCCCCGATAACTTCATAAATTCCCGCTCTTGCCGCTGCGGCGTAGATCCCGGCAACATTCGGTATTCCGCTGTCAGCCAACCTTGTCCGGTATTCTCCAGAAATCTCGGCACTCCCGGCTTGATTGTAACGCTGCAAAGTACCTGAGTATCGCCACTTTTCGCCAGTACGGAACCGCTAGCAAATTTGGTAAACTGTCGATCGAAACTAATCGGACGAATTTGATTTGGTTGTCTGCCATCGGGACGTTGGAAAGACATAAGCTAATTAGTAATTGGGCATGGGGCATTGGGCATTGGGCATTGGGCATTGGGACAGTTGTACGCTCGCGTAGCCGAAGTATCGGGGATTCGTAATTCTTCCTACTGACTACTGACTACTGACTACTGACTACTGACTACTGACTACTGACTACTGACAATTTTTAGAATATCCTGCTGGACTTGTTGTGGAGATTGAGCGCCATCAATAGTTAACAGTTTGTTGCGGTGTTCGTAATACTCTAAAAGAGGAATAGTGCGTTCGTGGAACAAATCGAGCCGACGCTGTAAAATTTCAGGATGGTCATCCGATCGATCGCGCTCGATCGACCTACTCAGCAAAACCTCGATCGGCACTTTCAGCCAAACGGCCCAATCTAGCTCCTGCGCCAAATCCTCTAATAAAAAATCCAACTCCTCAGCTTGAAAAGCCGTTCGCGGATAGCCCTCCAACACCCAGCCATTAAAGACATCCCACAGCAGCAGCCGGCGGCGAAAGAATTCAATCATAGTTGCGTCGGGAACTAATTCCCCTTTTTCGACATAAGACACCGCCAGCTTGCCTAAATCTGTGTCTTCTGCGATCGCCTCCCGTAGAATGTCCCCCACAGCCAGCAAAGGAAGGCTCAAATTGCTGCACAGTAGTTCAGCCTGAGTTCCCTTTCCCGCTCCTGGCCCTCCCAGAATCACCACTCTCACAGTCCCTGCTCCTAGTGCCGCGACATTCAAATTTTACGCGATGTGTGTACTTTTTCTTCACAGTCCAGGACGCCGCAAGACTCTCATCACCTTGGTTTTTTACCCTATAACTGTATAAATGTCAAGCTCCACGCCGTATTTTAGTAAAAACAACCGCTTTCTGCCTAAGTGCTAGTTAAGTTCAAAAATCGAACAAACGACTGCGAATGCCACTGCCGCTAGCTTTTGACAACTTGTATATATAGTGTTTGATCCGATGTGCACTCGGCCCAGTACACTATATATTGTCAAGCAGGCTTCAGCCGCGTCAAGGTCGGAGCTGCACTCAAGACTTAGTTGCTGATTAAATATTGCCCTATGGTTGCTCAGTTACAAACCCCTAAACTCAATTTAACCCACAGCTTGCCCTACACAGTTCAAGGGCTGGTGCAAGTTTTTACAGGCCCGCACCGCTGCTTTTTTACCAGTGTCATGGCTCAGGCCCTCAGAATTGCAGGACAGGGAGCTCCGGTGCTAGCGGTGCAGTTCCTCAAAGGGGGAATTAATCAAGGGCACCAGCATCCGGTGCGGCTGGGGCAAAATTTAGATTGGGTGCGCTGCGATTTGTCACGCAGCATTGAGAATGCTGATTTAGATGAGCTGGAGACGCGATCGATCGAACAATTGTGGGAGTATGTTCAAAATGCGGTGCGCGAAGGTCGTTACGCCTTAGTTATTCTCGATGAATTGAGTTTAGCGGTTAATTTGGGGTTGATTCCCGAAGCCGAAGTGGTGGCATTGATTGACAACAAGCCGCATCATTTGGATATGATTTTTACCGGGCCATCCATGCCCCAAAGAATTTTGGATGTTGCCGACCAAATTACTGAAATTCGCCGCAGTTAAGGACAATCATTCTATTTGCGATCGCCTGTTTAGCGATCGCATTTTTTATGTAAAAAAACAGTATCAAAAAAAAAGAGGCGATCGCTTAGCTCAAAGAGCGATCGCACGCCGATCAATTTACCAGCGACGTTACGATTGAACTACCGGATCGAACACAACACTTAATCGATCCGTCGGCACCATCCGCTTGAGAATTTTCAAGTGACCGTCAGCATCAGACCAACTGCGAAACTCACCCACAACCACCTTTTCCACATTTGGAAGTGAGCGAACTATAGTCCACGGCTTAAGACGTTTTTCTTGCAACATACTAGATAAATCTCCTTGGTAAATTGGAGCCAAAGCCAGTCCCCCTCGTTGGCCACGACCGAAGACTGGCTTTTGACTTTGCAAACTTGCCCTTCTCTAAGAACATAGCACAAAAAAAATAGTTTGTGATTATATCTTATTTTTCGCTTTTTTTAGAGCTACTTTTTACATAACAGATGATTAAACTCCACACTTATTAACTCTTTAATTCCCAACTCAAAACTATAGCAGTTCTCAATCTTGCTGAGGTATTCCCGATGCCCGATGCCCGATGCCCGATGCCCGATGCCCTATATCAAGCGTGCACCTCATGTTACTGAGAAAGGCTATATTTCATAACTAACACTTCGACTTCGCTTGGGGTGCAGCCTGACTAATAAATTCTGCCTTCTACCTTCTACCTTCCTTTTACTGAGATATTGCACCATTCTCAATAAGTTTTTTATGAACAGGCAAGATGCCTGTTCCACAAGAAAATTCACTCTTTGTGGAACAGGCATCTTGCCTGTTCTTGAGAATAGTGCAAGATGTGAGTTTTACAAATCCCGCCGCGACAGCAGAAACCAGATCCCACCCAAACCCAAAACACCGCACAAAACCCCGCCTTCCCACCCAAAAACAGTCCCCCCCGGCAAATGTCCAGGCTTTGCTTTAGAAGTAAAATTCAGCTCCGAATAGTATACCCACTGGCTGTTAACCCGCCAGCCCACTCGATCGCCAAACTTCTCCCAAACTGTAGCATCATAAACACCAGGCTTTCCCCCCAACTTGAGCCACAAACCCTTTTGCACAGAAAAACCAAATCTGCGGTGACTGTGCCGCACCCAAAGTTGATCGATAGTCTGCAAATCCTTAGCTGGAAACTTCCTAATATCTTCCTCACTCAAATAACCCCGTGAATTTTGCTGCATCACCTCCAGCATTTTCACAGAAGTTTCCTCATCAGCACCACGCCAATTTTTAGCAGCCAGCAGCCTTGCCAAGTGAGAATAATCAATACCTTTTTCGGACTCTAAATTCACAGAAATTAGCGGAGTATCAGTCACAGGTTGAGTCGGAACCGAAGGACTAACAACAGTTACCTGCTGCGACTTTTCCAGCACTGGGACAACAATAACAGGAGGTTTTAAAGCATCCAAAACTTCCACAGCCGATTTGTAGCGATCTTTAACATATTCCTGAATCAACTTATCCAAAACCTGACCTAAATCATCGCTAATTTGTGTTCCTTTTGGCAAAGCCTCCCTCCAAAGCCATCGGCCTTCAAGCGGATCGTAAAGGTCATCGTGAATGTCCCCGTAGATATCCAGATAAGGCATAACAGAAGTCAGCAAGCGAATGCAAGTCACCCCCAAACTATAAAGGTCGCTAGCAGGAACAGCCCTACCGTGACGCTGTTCGAGAGCCGCGTAGCCGGGAGTTCCCAACTTCGTTCCTGTTTTGGTGGGAGCAGCAGCTACTACCTGTTTGGAAACCCCAAAATCTATCAGCACTAACTTACGATCGCGAGCTCTGCGGATCACGTTCTCAGGCTTAATATCGCGGTGAATCACATTTCGGTCATGAACAAACTTCAATAAAGGCAACAAATCTAACAGCAGTTCGCAAGTTTTAATTTCGCTATAAGCACCGTACTTATCTAACTCATCCTTTAAATTATTGCCATCAATAAACTCTTGGACTAAATACAATCGCCCATCTTCCTCAAAATAAGAAATTAACTGAGGAATTTGCGGGTGCTTCAGTTCGTATAACCGCCTTGCCTCTTGTTCAAACAGTCGAACATATTTTTTAAAATGACCGGGCTTCCGTTGAAACTCTTGAGGAGGTGACAACTGTTTTATCACGCACAATTCCTCAAATTTGCCATGATTAACAGCTCGGAAAGTCCTACCAAATCCCCCATCGCGCAGCGGTTCAGTTGCTGCATAAAGGTCTTTTAGCAGCAGCTTTGAACCACAATTAAGACAATACTTTGTGCCTGGTGGGTTCTGACGCTTGTCTCTTGGGCAATCGAGATTAAGGCAGTATGTCATATATTAAAAAAATGCGAACAAAATTATAGTCAGGGTTTTATATTATTCAAGAGTCCGATCGCGAGCTGGTTTTTGTAGAGGCGATACCTCGAACCTTACGGAGGCGGCAGCCACCTTCGCCATCAGAGGGGGCGCTCTCACCAGACTGCCCCTGAGCAAGTATAACTCTCTTGAGGGTTTGACCTCAAACTCGAAGTCCTCATCTAACCTTAGACTCCGCTCCGTGCAATACATTTGATTTAGCGGTCAAAGAGCCACCAGATCAAACAGAAATAGTAATTTATTACCAGCCCCGTGAGTTCTGCAACGCCAAAAAAACTGAGGATTCCGCCTGAGATATAATTTTATTGCCAGAGAGAAGCACACTAACGGGAGCCACAGCTTCCGTCAAGTTCGATCGACCTTAATATTTTACCCGTAAAATATTTAACTTAACCAGGCATAATTAACAATCCAAAAATCCCCAACAAACGCACGTTAAAATAAAGACTAGCTTCCGCGATCGCCATCCGATCTCGATCAGACACTTAGCCAGTTTTCCCTGTTTCCTTTTTTCAGCTATTACCAGTTACATCTAATTCGATCGGTCTACTTAATTAGGAACCGCTAGTGACACCAAAACTACAGCCCTCTCAAACTCCAAACTCCCGCAAAAAATCACCAAAAGTACCTTGGTTCGAGCGATTCATGGCACTGGTCGCCCTAGGAAATTTAAGCCTAGTATTATTTGACATAACTTACGTCCCCGGACGAGATTTCTACTTCCGGCAACTCCCAGTTCTAACTCAAGTATACGACCCATTTAAAGGAATTAAACCCCACCGAGACACCCAGCAATATCTGGAAACCTTAGAAGAATTAAAAATTCAAGTAGTGCAAACAGGATTGCCCTCTCCCCAAGTAGCAGCCAAATTGCAGGAAATAAACAATCTGAGCGCGAAAATGATCGACGAAGATCCCTTTCGAGTAGCATCAAAAAGTGGCACCCTAGAAAAAATAAAAGACCGGATGCGCGATCGCGCCCCGAATCCGCAAGACTCCGCTAAACAATCATTCCAAAGATTCTGGAGCCCTGACTATTTAAACAAACAAGGCTGGCAAAAAGAAATCCAGTGGTTTGACTCCAAAATCAAGCCATTAATCGCCACTAACTATTACCGCGCGATCGGAGACAACGGCGAATTCACCGATAACTTCTGGCTAATCGACCTGCCATTCATTGCCATATTCGCGATCGAATTTCTAGCCCGTACCTACCTGATCAGCCGCCGCCACCGCAGCGTCACTTGGCGATCGGCCATGCTCTGGCGATGGTACGACATCTTCCTGCTACTCCCATTTTGGCGCCTGTTGCGAGTATTACCCGTCACAATTCGCATCCACCAAGCCAAAATGCCAGATCTCCAACCCATACGCACCCAAATCAGCCGAGGTTTCGTCGCCAACTTCGCCCAAGAATTGACCGAAGTTGTAGTAATTCAACTGATCAATCAGATGCAACAATCAATTACCACAGGCGAACTGGCTCGTCAACTATTTCAATCTAAAAAACAGCGCTATCTAGACATCAACAATATCAATGAAATAGAAGCGATCGCCACCCATCTAGTGCAAATAACCGTCTACAAAGTGCTCCCCCAACTCCAGCCAGACCTAGAAGCCCTCCTCCGGTACAATATTGAAAACTTCCTCAAACAATCCCCCCTCTATCAAGGATGGAAGCAAGTACCCGGTCTGGGAAACTTGCCCGAACAGCTAGCACAGCAATTAGTTGCAGAACTCTCAAAATTAGCCACCCTCGGCCCCCAAGATGCCTACGAAGCCTTCAAAATCGCCAGCGAAGACCCCATAAGCATCAAACTCTCCAGCCAGCTAGTCCAACATTTCGGGCAAGCTTTAGGAACCGAACTGCAACAGCAGCAAACCTGGCAAGAAATACAACTGCTGCTGTGCGATTTCCTAGAAGAGTTCAAAATCAACTACATTCAGCGGTTGAGCGAAGAAGACTTCGAGAAAATTTTAGAACAAGCCAAAGAACTGCAACGGATAGCCCCGCGTTAGGGCAAGTCTCCCCACGCGATGCCGGGGTAGCGGTACAACACCGCTTCCACGAACAACCAATTTTAGGCAGGCTGTCCCACCCACATCACCTTCACCTCCGCGCCACAAATCTTTGATCCTTTCCCACTGTTAATCCCGTAGGGCATAACGGCGACTTGTCGTGGCGATCGAATCCTTCTAGTCGGCTGTATCTCCAGCAAATGAAACTTGCTGGAATTGTAAAGTTTCATGTGCGATCGGCATTCTCTACGAAAGTCATCGGCAGGGTTGTGCATCACATCTTCAGCGCGGTAGTGAGTTAGACCGCCGTTAGGGTTCTCACCGGCCTGGGGTGTCATGTTTTTAGCGAGAAATGTCAATTTTTTTAGACGTACATTATATCAATTTATATGTAAGTTTGATGAGATTCTACTTTTTAGAGGTTCTCTGTAAAGTAAAGTTAAAAACTACTACACATAGCTCTAAACCAAGTAATCTATTAGATATGATTACTAACGGGTTTGCTAAAGGCTAAAATAATTTACCAATGCTATAAAAAAATAAGGCGCGTCAGTATCTTTAGTCCCCTCTTATTATACCCTTACCATAAAAAATACGTAAGTAGCCATTTTTGTTTAAGCAAGTTACTGTCTCAAACTTTTCACTAATTATTATAGATTGCTTTTCAATATATATTTCCTCAGCCTCATTTCACTAAATCCCCTGAGATTTTTCAGCCAACTCGTTACCCCAGGAGTAACACCAATCAATGTCACAGACCTCTGTAACCACTTTCCTGTCAAACCGTTTTAAAAAAAAGGTGTCCCTGCGCCTAATTTTAGTATTCCCATTCGTTCTGCAAATATTTGCCGCTGTTGGGCTGACCGCTTGGGTGTCGGTACGCAACGGACAAGAAGCTGTCAATAATGTTGCGAATCAACTCCGCAGTGAAGTCTCCGAACGCATCAATCAGAAGCTTAACGAATATTTAGAGGCTCCCCACCTAGTCAATCAAATCAATCTTGAGGCTGTCCGCCTAGGTCAAATTGACGTTCAAGACTTGCCACGCCTAGAGCGGTACTTTGTGCAGCAGGTACAGTTATTTCCGACTGCCGGTTCCATTATGTTCGGTAGTCAAAAATATGATGTGTTTATTGGGGCATTAAAACCTAAAAAAGATACCTTGCAAAGCATGGAGGCAGGCCAAGCTACAGGGGGAAGTGTTCGATTTTATGATATTACTAAAGACGGAGAGCGTATCAGGCTCATTCAGGAAAAAGCCGACTTCAAGATAGAGGGACGACCCTGGTACGTGGCTGCCGTGAAAGCAGGCAAACCAGTGTGGGGCGAAATATTTTCCTATCACGCTTTCCCAGAAATGGTTTTGCCTGCTAGTGTTGCTCTAAATGATAGTAACGGAGCAGTCATTGGGGTATTCGCCGACCATTTTTTCCTAGCACAAATTAGTGACTTTCTTAAAAGCCTAAAAATTGGTCGTTCCGGTCAAACTTTTATCATTGAGCGTTCGGGGCTAATCGTGGCTAGTTCTACCTTGCAGCAGCCATTTTTGGTAGAAAATGCGAAAGCTAAACGCATCAATGCAGCTAAAAGTACAGATCCCTTAATAAGCTCTGCTACGAAACAATTACAACAGCAATTTGGCGACCTAAAACAAATTGCCCAGCGAGAACAGCTTGACTTATGGCTCGATGGCCAACGACAATTTCTACAAGCGCTTCCTTATAAAGATGATCGCGGTTTGGACTGGTTGATTGTAGTCACAGTTCCCGAAGCTGACTTCATGGAGCAAATTAATGCTAACACCCAAGTGACCATTTTGTTGTGTTTGGGAGCATTGGGGCTGGCTACCGTTTTAGGAATATTAACCGCACGCTGGATTACCAACCCGATTCTTCGTTTGAGCGAAGCTTCTAGGGCAATCGCGAGTGGAAATTTAGATCAAAATGTGCAGGTAAAAGGCGTAGAAGAACTAGAAGTTCTGGGGCAGTCTTTCAACCTTATGGCACAACAGTTGCGCGAATCCTTTGAGGCGCTAGCCAAGACCAATTCCGAGCTAGAAATCCGAGTAGAAGAACGCACCGCTGAACTCACGGAAGCCAAACAAATCGCTGATACTGCCAACCAAGCTAAAAGTGAATTCTTAGCGAATATGAGTCACGAATTGAGAACACCACTCAATGGAATTTTAGGATACGCTCAAATCCTAGAACGGTCAAAAACGATGGCTCCGAAGGAACTCCAAGGCATCAGTATTATTCACCAGTGTGGCTCCCACCTGCTAACCCTGATCAATGACATCTTAGACCTCGCTAAAATTGAAGCTCAGAAATTGGAACTGTACGCGAAAGATTTCCATTTTCCTTCCTTTTTGCAGGGAGTCGCAGAAATCTGCCGCATCCGAGCCGAACAAAAAGGAATTGCTTTTGTTTATCAACCCAGTTCGGAAATTCCTGCAGGCATCTACGCTGACGAGAAACGCTTGCGACAGGTACTAATTAACTTACTGAGCAATGCAATTAAGTTTACAGACTCGGGACGAGTGACTTTTAAGATAGAACATCTGGAAAAGGGGACAGGGGAAAAGGTACAAAGCAATGACCAAAAGCCAGCCTCACCAATTCACAAAATTCGGTTTCAAATAGAAGATACTGGCGTTGGTATGACACCAGAACAATTAAAAAAAATATTTTTGCCTTTTGAACAAGTAGGAGACAGCAATCGTCAGGCGGAAGGAACCGGACTCGGTTTAACAATTAGCCAGAAAATTGTCGAAATGATGGGTAGTACCATTCAAGTAAAAAGTCAGTCACGAACAGGCAGTGTTTTTTGGCTAGATTTGGAGTTACCGGAAGCGGCAGACTGGGCAAATACAGCCACGATTGCCAAGCAAAGAAAGCTGGTTGGCTACCAAGGTAGAAAACAGAAAGTTTTGGTTGTGGATGACAAATGGGAAAATCTCTCAGTCATTGTCAATCTCCTGGAACCCCTCGGCTTTGAAGTAACCGAAGCTAAAAACGGTCAAGAAGGTTTAGAAAAAATAGAAGAGTGTAAGTTCGATTTGATTATCACTGACTTAGTGATGCCAGTGTTAGATGGCTTTGAGATGATGCGCCGTATCCGAAATTTGTCAGACTATACAGACGTGGCAATCATTGCTTCATCTGCCAGTGTATTTGCTACCGACCAACATAAAAGCTTGGAGGGGGGAGCCAACGATTTTCTCGGTAAGCCTGTGCAGGCAGAAGAGCTATTTGAGATGTTGCAAAAGTATTTAAAACTTGAATGGATATATGAGGAACGAAAAAATGAAAAAATCAGCAATATTCCCTTTTCCTCTGAGCCTCAATCACTTTCTGAATCGACCTCTGTAGTAGCGCCCCCGCCCGGAGAAATGGAACTCCTACTTGAACTGGCGATGAGAGGCAACGTGAAAGGAATTGTGAAGCGCAGTGAGCACCTAGAGAAATTGGATCAGAAATTTGTGTCCTTTGCTGTTGAGCTGCGCCAGTTAGCCCAAGGCTATCAGGTGAAAAAAATAAAAGAGTTTATTACATCCCACAGGATAGAAAAAGAATGAAGGCAGCAAATATCGAAACAAGTAGCATCTTAATCGTCGATGATAATCCTAGCAATCTGGACGTGCTTTCTGAAGCTTTAGCGGGTTTTGGATGGGAGATATTGGTAGCAACTGATGGCGAAACTGCCATCGAACAGGCTGAATATACTCAGCCTGATTTGATTCTGTTAGATGTAATGATGCCAGGAATTGACGGGTTTGAAACCTGCCATCGCCTGAAGGCAAGTCCGTTGACGAACGAAATTTCGGTAATTTTTATGACGGCTCTTTCTGACATAGGAGATAAAGTCAAAGGCTTTAATCTAGGGGCTGTGGATTACATTACTAAGCCCTTTGAACAAAAGGAGGTGTTAGCTCGCGTCAACCTCCATTTAACACTGCGTTCTTTGACTAAAACTCTCGCAGACCAAAATCTGCTTCTCAAACGGGAAATTGAAGACAGGCTCGCAGCAGAAGCAGCGTTACATCAGCTCGCGCAGGAGTTAGAAAAACGGGTGGAAGAACGAACGGCTGAACTTTCTCAAGCTTTGGAGAATCTTAAAAAAGCTCAAGTGCAAATCGTTCAAAGTGAAAAGATGGCTTGTCTTGGTCAACTTGTAGCTGGGGTGGCTCACGAAATTAACAATCCAGTTAGTTTTATCTCCAATAATATCCCTATTGCCAAGGAATATATTGCCGATTTGATCGAGATGACTCGGCTTTGCCAGCACAACGTTACTTCGACATCAGAATTTGAGGATAAGTCCCAGGAGATTGAGTTAGATTTTATTGTTGAAGATTTGCCCAAAATTATTGATTCAATGGCGCTAGGAACAGAGCGACTTTACAATCTTTCTATGTCACTGCGTAATTTCTCTCGGTTGGATACATCGGCACTAACGCCAGTGAATATTCACGATGGGCTAGATAGTACCCTGTTGATTTTAGGTCATCGATTGAAAGGTAAAGGCACTCACCCAGCTATTAAGGTTATTAAAGAGTACGGCGAATTACCGCTGGTCGAGTGCTATCCTGGGCAAATAAATCAGGTGTTTATGAATGTATTAGCGAATGCAATTGATGCTTTAGAAGAGTCTACGATCAGTTGTCCGCTCTGCGGGGAAAAGCAACAGAGCAATGACAATCCACAGATTCGGATCTGCACTGAAATGCTTCAGGGCGACAGAGTGGTGATTCGGATTGCTGACAATGGGCTGGGGATAACGCCGGAGATAATGCAGCATTTATTTACGCCGATGTTTACTACAAAATCAGTGGGTAAAGGGACAGGTTTAGGCTTGTCTATTAGCCGTGAGATTGTAGAAGCAAAACATGGTGGTAAGCTGACTTGCATTTCCTCGCCCGAATGGGGGGTAGAGTTTGTAATTGAGCTTCCAATCCAGCATTAGTAAGGGGACTTTTTTAGGGTAAATCTTAGTTTTGCTGTTTTGTCAAGATACCGTTAATCATGCGATCGCCCATGTCCAATCTACCAATCACCCTCACTGTCAAACTCTTGGCCGCCTATCAAGAAGCAGAGGGCTTGTCCGAACTGAAATTACAATTTCCCAAAGCAACTCCCGTATCGCAAGTCCTAGAACGCCTGAGTGCCACTCCCCCCCTGTTCTAGGAGCGATCGCACATCTTGCACCATTGTCAATAAGCTTTTTAGGAACAGGCTTTCCGGCCTGTTCCACAAGAAAATCTACTCTTTGTGGAACAGGCCGGAGAGCCTGTTAAGCGAGAATGGTGCAACATCTCAGATCGATCGCACCTGCTTGAATATCAACCAGGAATTTGCCCTCGCCCCACCCCACTCCAAAACGGTGATGAAGTCGTCCTTATTCCCCCTCTCAGCTCTCCCCTTCTGCCCTCGGACAGTCCGCCGATGCCGATTCGGTTTGTCACCGGGCGGGCGATCGAGCTAAACTGAGAACTGAGGCCTGCCTTCGATCAGAAGAAGTCCTCAAACTTCTTGGAAGAAATTGTTTTACCTAGGAGTGGGTCAAGCCCACTTTTTTTGTTGCATTAGTCGCAGGAAAAGAGCTCAGGGCGTCTGACTTGCAAGTTGAGGACTGATTTAGTAGGGGTACCCCCCCGCTTGAGATCCCCTGCTGGGATGTTGGGTAAGTCCCAAAGTTGAAGACGAAAGTCGCAGCCACCTAATCAAACCACCTCAAAGCCAAGCAATCTCAACACCAAATTTTTCCTTGCCGTGTCCGAGTTCAGGAGTTTTAACTTAAGTATTCGATATGACTCATCCCCTAATCCCACAAATCATTGACTTAGCTACCCCCGTTGCGGAAACACTGGGATTGGAAGTAGTGGGAGCAGTGTTTCACACCAACCAAAATCCTCCCGTCTTGCGGGTAGACATCCGCAACCTCCAACAAGACACTGGTTTAGCCGACTGCGAGCGCATGAGCACAGCCCTCGATGCCGAGTTAGAGGCAGCCGACATCATACCCGATGCCTACGTGCTAGAGATTTCCAGTCCCGGAATATCCCGATTGCTCAGCAGCGATCGAGAATTTATTACCTTTAAAGGTTTCCCCGTGACAGCCAAAACCACCGAACCCGACTCGCGAATCAAAGAGTGGAAAGGACTACTCCTGGGCCGGGATGAAACAGCGGTTTATCTCAATCAAAAAGGGCGACAGGTTAAAATTCCCCGCCCTCAGATTGTCAAAGTTGAACTAGACGAAGGAAAGGAGATGTAAAGGGAAGTTTTGAGTTTTGAGTTTTGAGTTTTGAGTTTTGAGATTGCCTCGCAGCAAGCTGAAAACGCTTGGCTGCGAGTTAATTTTTAACAAGCATATCTGTATCAGCGGCTTGAATAGGGACAATAAATAAATTGTTAGAGCAACAATTTCCCCTGAGCCTATTCAGTAACTCATCACTTTTCTGTCATCACTTTTACTTGAAAATTTCCCAGTACCAATTACCGATTACCAGTTACTTATTACCACAGCAAAAAAGGAGAGTTTTATATGTCAATGGTTCCCCTGCCCGGACTCAAAGAAATGGTCGAAGGTATTAGCAAAGAACGCAATTTACCCAAACACGCCGTCCAAGCAGCCTTGCGAGAAGCCCTGCTCAAAGGATACGAACGCTACCGTCGCACCCAAAAACTCGATCACTTCAGCGAAGAATACTTCGACAACTTTGATGTAGAACTCGACGCAGAACAAGAAGGTTTCCGCGTTTTAGCCAACAAAACTATTGTCGAAGAAGTCATCAATCCCGATCACGAAATCTCACTTTCCGAAGTGCAAGAAGTAGCCACGGAAGCTCAGCCGGGGAGTATCGTGCTCGTAGACGTAACACCAAATCAAAAAGAATTTGGTCGCATGGCCGCGATCCAGACCAAACAAGTTCTCGCTCAAAAACTGCGCGACCAACAGCGCAAAATGATTCAAGAAGAGTTTAAAGATTTAGAAGAAACCGTTCTTCAAGCAAGAGTGCTCAGGTTTGAGAGGCAGTCGGTAATTTTAGCAGTTACCAGCAGCTTCGGTCAGCCAGAAGTAGATGCCGAACTCCCTAAGCGCGAACAGTTGCCCAACGACAATTACCGGGCCAACGCTACATTCAAGGTTTATCTCAAAAAAGTAGGCGAAGGCTCAACTCGTGGGCCGCAGTTACTTGTTTCTAGAGCTGACGCAGGTTTGGTGGTGTACCTGTTTGCTAACGAAGTACCAGAAATAGAAGACGGGGTGGTGAGGATTGTCGCCGTAGCCAGGGAGGCAAATCCGCCCTCCCGGCACGTTGGCCCCCGGACTAAAATAGCAGTTGATACTCTCGATCGCGACGTAGACCCTGTAGGAGCCTGCATCGGAGCGCGGGGATCGCGGATTCAGGTAGTAGTCAACGAATTGCGTGGCGAAAAAATCGACGTGATCCGCTGGTCTCCAGACCCAGCAACTTATATTGCTAACGCTCTGAGTCCCGCTAGAGTAGATGAAGTGCGTTTAGTTGCTCCAGAAGGCAGGAGAGCTCACATTTTGGTCGCTGAAGACCAACTGAGTCTTGCCATTG
This sequence comes from Microcoleus sp. B9-D4, assembly GCF_036705105.1. Classification (NCBI taxonomy): domain Bacteria; kingdom Bacillati; phylum Cyanobacteriota; class Cyanophyceae; order Oscillatoriales; family Microcoleaceae; genus Microcoleus; species Microcoleus sp. B9-D4. The sequence goes on along the minus strand of NZ_JAUBTS010000009.1, from coordinate 98,439 downwards.
GCAAAGAAGGTCAGAACGTCCGTCTCGCAGCCCGCCTAACTGGTTGGAAAATCGATATCAAAGATATTGCTAAGTACGATCGCGCCGCCGAAGACAGCAAATTGGCAGCAGAAGCAACTAGGCTCGAAGAACTAGCAGGCGACTACGACGCAGACGAAGCAGGCGACTACGACGAGGAAACCGCAGAATTTGAGGAAGAGGAGGCAGCCGCGACAGAGGAAACCGAAGCCGCAGTCTAAAAACTGTGACATTTACAAGATTTTCTCTCGAAGGGAGACCAGGAGGACTTGTCCCCTACTCCCCCCTCTCCCCCTACTCCCCCTCTGACAAGAAATGAAACCGAACTACCGGTGCTGTGCAAGTTGTCGAAAAATAGCTCCTAAGGAAGCTTTTTGGCGAGTAGTCAGGCTCTATCCTTCTCATCAGGTACAATTAGATCGTGGCATGGGCCGTTCTGCTTACCTTTGTCGGGAAGCCGAATGCCTCAAAGCAGCTCAGAAAAAAAATCGACTTGGGCGATCGCTCAAAGCGTCTGTGTCTGACGAACTGTACCAAACACTTTGGCAGCGTTTAGCCACATCTGACTGTACATCTTACTCTGGCCTAGCCGGACGAAAAACCGACAATAGTTCGGCATCGACTGTATAAACCCTCTTGGCAGCCCTACCAGTAATTACCGGTAGCGCCAGCTATAAAACCCCAATCCGATCTGCCCACCAGTCTGGAAAGATTTGTGTCAGATTAGATAAGGGTAGGGTACTAGCAGAGGTATCCTCAAGGTGGAAAGGCCAACTTTGAAGCTTGAGAGAGTGGGTTTTGCCAAAACTCAGACTTCGGAGTTCCAAGTTCCCAAACAGACTTGAGAATTCTTCAACCGCAGACTTCAGCGAGTTGCATCTTTTAGATAAAATTGCTGAGCGAGTACCAAAACCCCGATTCCTGACACTGAATCAATCACACCGAATGATGTCGTCATTAGCACAAAAAATCACAATGTAAAAACTGGTTGGCACAAAAGAGGGCAGAGTGGATGAACAACGGCAAAGTAAGAATTTACGAATTATCACGGGAACTAAATTTGGATAATAAAGACATCTTGGCAGTTTGCGAGCGGCTCAATATTTCAGTCAAGAGCCACAGCAGCACAATTACAGAATCCGAAGCAGAGCGCATTCGCAAAACGGCGGAAAAATACGTAGCCAGTAGCCACTCTTCCCCCGGCAAGCCAGCTCCACCCGAAAGAGCAGCAGCGCCATCTAGAGAATCTGGCCCTCACCCTAACGACCAACAAAAAAAGCAGCAAATTTTAGAAATACGCAGTCCAAAAGTACGCCCGGCTGGTGCTTCCTCCCAGCCTGCAGGCAACGAGGAGAACAAAAACCAGCCCGCGGCAACCGTGGCAACTCCTCCAAAGTCGCCTGCAGCTCAACAACTCCAGCCTCCAGCTAAACCGAATATCAATCGACCTGTACTGTCGAAGCCAAATGTCGCTGTCCCGGCGGCTCCGTCAGAAACAGCGTCAGAAACAGTGTCAGAAACAGTTTCGGAAACTGTAGGTGCGATCGCCCCGGAAACAACCGCCCAGGCTCAGGCACCTACAGCACCTCAACCGCCGTCGGAAAAGGCTCCCGAACGCACCAAGCAACCGCCGCTCGCCCCCCCTGCGCCGTCGGCAAAACTCACGTCGCCCCCAGTCAGAGGGGCATCAGAGTCGGCTAGCCGTACCCCACAAAATCTGGGGAACAAGCCGGTACTCAAACTTGCAAAAACCGAGCAAGAGCAATCAGAACAGTCAGAAACTCTGGAAGCGCCGGCTAAACCGAGCCGCCCCAGCAGACCGACACCGGGAGCTCCTACCGAATCTCGCGACACGCAAAGACCGCGCCGGGAAGGCGCTGGTGGCCCAGTCAAAACTCCACTGGCCGCTCGACCCCAGCCCGGTGGCCCGCGCCGGAGCCTGGCCCCCGCAACGTCAGCTACCGGGCTGCGTAGCCGCGGCGGTGACACCGGAGCCATAGGGGATGACACTGATGACAATGAAGAAGATAATACGCCGTTGCTGGAGATTCCTCTCCTCGAAAGGCCCTCCCTTCCTCGTCCTGCCAAAAAGACATCGGTCATTTGGGAAGAAGATGATGACGAAAACTCAGATGCTGCCAAAGCTGCCAAGGCAGTTAAGGCAAAACGTTCTCGCCTCAAACCCATAGACGAGGATGACGATGACTTAGAAAACGGCTTGGATCTGCCAGCACCAGTCACGGTCAGCCTGTCCCTAGCCCGCCCAGCTAAAGCGAAGGGACAAGCAGCACCCAAGTCAACACCAACTCCGGGCGCACCCGGAAGCAGCGGAAAAAATAAGAGACCAGGCCCTTCTCACGATAAAAGTTCTTCAGGTTCCAGCGGGGGACGCGGCAACCGGGGCAAAACAGCCGAAGCTAAGGTAGAACGTCCAGAAAAGCTCCTGCTGAGCAGGCCGATGACCGTTCAAGAATTAGCACTTACTCTGGCTGTTCCCGAAACCGAAATTATTAAGCGGCTGTTCTCTAAAGGAATTGCGGTAAATATTACCGAAACCCTGGACATTCCAGCGGTGAGGATGGTAGCCGAAGAAATGGGCGTAGAGGTGGAAACTCCAGAAAAAGTAGCTCCAGCTATCAAAGTGATCGAGATGCTGGACGAAGCGGATTTGGAATACCTCGAACGCCGTCCGCCAGTAGTAACGATTATGGGACACGTGGATCACGGCAAAACTACCTTGCTCGACTCGATCCGCAAAACCAAGGTGGCTCAGGGAGAAGCTGGGGGAATTACCCAGCACATCGGTGCTTACCACGTGGATGTGGTACACGAAGGCAAGAGCCAGCAGGTGGTATTTTTGGATACGCCCGGTCACGAAGCCTTTACAGCGATGCGGGCTCGGGGAACACGGGTTACGGACATCGCCATCTTGGTGGTGGCGGCGGACGACGGCGTGCGACCCCAGACAATTGAAGCGATCAGCCACGCGAAAGCGGCGAAAGTGCCAATTGTCGTGGCTATCAATAAAGTTGACAAGGAGGGTGCTCAGCCGGAACGGGTGAAGCAAGAGCTTACTGAGTACGGCTTGGTCGCAGATGACTGGGGCGGCGATATCACGATGGTGCCAGTCAGCGCGATCCGAGGCGAAAACCTGGATACGCTGTTGGAAATGATTCTGACAGTCGCGGAAATGGAAGACCTCAACGCCAACCCGCACCGACCGGCTAAGGGTACTGTGATTGAAGCTCACCTCGACAAGGCAAGGGGGCCAGTGGCAACTCTGCTGGTGCAGAACGGCACTCTGCGAGTGGGCGATATTGTGGTCGCAGGCTCGGCTTTGGGCAAGGTGCGCGCCATGATCGATGACCGGGGCGATCGCGTAGAGCAAGCAACTCCATCCTTCGCGGTGGAAGTGCTGGGGCTGCGGGAAGTTCCTCGCGCCGGAGACGAGTTTGATGTCTTCGCAAACGAAAAAGAAGCTGCGGCGATCGCAAGCGGAAGAGCTACCTCCCGACGAGATTCACGCCTGCTGCAAGGCGGCCGGATCAGTCTCAGTGGCTTCTCTCAACAAGCTAAGGAAGGCGTTCTCAAGGAACTCAACTTGATCTTGAAGGCAGATGTCCAAGGCTCCCTCGAAGCAATTGTCGGCGCTCTGACTCAACTTCCTCAAAAAGAAGTTCAACTGCGACTGCTGCTATCTGCTCCTGGGGAAATTACAGAAACAGATATTGACCTCGCGGCAGCCAGTAATGCTGTAATTATCGGGTTCAATACTACTCTCGCCACCGACGCTCGCCTCGCGGCTGACCAAGCTGGCGTAGACGTGCGGGAATACAGCATCATCTACAACCTCTTGGATGACATTCAAGGGGCGATGGAAGGCCTGCTGGAACCCGAATTGGTGGAAGAACCTTTGGGTCAAGTCGAAGTGCGCGCTGTCTTTGCGATCGGTCGCGGGGCTGTGGCTGGATGTATGGTACTCTCTGGCAAAGTCATCCGTAACTGTAAGGTGCGGGTGCGCCGGGGCAACAATGTCGTTTACGAAGGTGTCCTCGACTCCCTCAAACGGATGAAGGAAGATGCCAAGGAAGTCAATGCTGGCTTTGAATGCGGCATTTCCTTGAGTGGGTTTAGCGACTGGGCGGATGGCGATCTTATTGAAGCCTACCGGATGGTTACTAAACGCCGGACTCTCTCTCAATAGTTTTGAGTTGTGAGTGTTGAGTTGGAAGAGAATTTTTGAGCGATCGCAACCAAATTGCCGATCGCTCGCAACTCTTCTCTTCACTCAATACTCCCAAACTCATCACTCCCAACTTTTGTTTTTAAGTTATAGCAGCAGCAAGAAGCCAGAAGGCAGAAGGTTTTAGTTATCGAGGTGAGAAGGAAGAAGGAAGAAGGAAGAAGGAAGAAGGTTTTAGTTATCTAGGAAAGAATGCAGAAGCAATACAAGCAAAGATGTTAGCAATTAACAACGTCCTAATCGTCTTGGCTGTTGCTGAAAATTCAAAATTTAAAACTAAAATAAGACTTACGCAAAGCAACCGAGTTGCCTCCCACAATGCTCGGTTTGACCGCTAGATATGTACTCTTCGCACGGGTTTCTTGGTTAAGAGTGCGTCCCAGACTATCAAAACTCAAAATTCAAAACTCATAACTCATAATTATTTAAAGTGCGTTCTTTTTGGTCAGATCCTTTTTTGTGGATTCACCTTTCTGGGGCGGCTACACTGCCGATATTCCTGGGACTGTGCTTGCTGGGACTCGCAGTGGGTTCTCCCCTGCTCCCTGTCTGGTTAGAACTGTTTTTAGTGGCTGTAGCAGCTATTGTTCCTGTGCTGTGGATGCAGTGGTTCCGCCCTTTTTACATTTTTAGTATTTTAGTTGTGGCGGTGAAACCGCAGAATTTAACTTCTTTGCAGCAGCAGATTCTGGCTCGGTTTAAAACTAAGTTAAATCAAGGAATCGCTCTTTTTGTGGCTGTTTTGCTGGGAGTAATTTTGTGGCAACTCTACCGATTGGCTCCTCTCGCGGCTTCGGTGGCTCCCTTTCCTCCTTCCTGGCGGTGGGCTGGATTGTTGTTGGCAGTTGCTGCTTTTTTAGCTAGCAATTTGTTTTTGCAGGTGTCTGCTAGTGTCATGGCGGTTTTGCTGACGCCGGAATCAGAATTTGCAGCGACAAAACCTCATGTTTTAGAAAAAATTAGGCAGGATTTTACGATCGCGCCTTGGCAAGTCGATCGACTTTTGCCGGCTTTTGCAGCCGAGACAACTGCCGGTGTGGCTGCACCCGTAGAGTCAATTGGGCCAGCATCCGGCATAGCGAATTCGTCAGCCGGCAGTATTGTCAACCCAAAGCCTGCTGACACCAACGGCGTTACATCTCTACCCGAACAGTCGAGCGAAAAAAAGTGAAATAAAAAATCAAGAGGGGGACAATTGTAGTTTAAGCTACTTTAATTTGTACAGATGTATGCTGTGAAAAAATAGGTAAGGCCCCTCTTCTGATAGAGATTATTAATAGTCTTAATATTTAATTTTTAATTGCAAGTTGTGGATATTTTAGGTTGGCTCTTTGGAGAGAAGAATCTATAATAGAGAGTGTCAAGGTCAGCTTTAAATCCTTACAGGGGATTAAAACAGAGGTATAACAATATGGCGAATTATCTACCGATCGCACAAGAACCTCAAGCCGCAGAGCCGATCGAGCTGTGCGAAGATTCTGAAATCTGGGGCAGTCTCAAATCCGCGATCGGCGCAAGTTCAGGATTTCAACGCTGGCAGCTAGAACTCAATTTTGAGCGTCAGCAGCAAAATGCCACCATCGATCAGCAGGTTCGGTCCTATCTGCGGGAAACTTTAGAAACTTTGGCTTACTGAGTGCCGTAAAACCACCAAATATTGTCACGGTTTGTGAATTTTATAGCCCAATTCTGCTGGCATCCCCTCCAATATGCTAGGTTAATGCCGAGAGTGAGTGTCGAGAGTGAGTGTCGATCGGAACTTCGGAGATCAAATTGCAGGGGACAGTATTTCTCGGCGTTGCTGATTTACGGTATGAAAGGCTAAATATGCCAGTCATAGAAACCAGTATCCACAAAGCTTCTGCCTTTTAAACTTATTTTTTTCATACCCTAATTAAGCAACGCCCCGCAAACCCTATTTAAATTACTCACTCATCTCCAAATATTTGACTTTCCCAAGCTTTTTAGCTATGGTTGTTTCTCATAAATCATTTAGGATTGCTATACTTCAGGAGCAACTTTTCGTAAACTCTCGAACATCTATCCTGAGATAGATTTGACAGCGAAGTTATATGATTTTAGATTTGAGAATTAGGAATGACTGATTCCCGTCAGGTTTGGATCTTGCCGGGAGTTAGATTTTTTTTTAAGCTTGTGTAAAAATTAGGCAAATTTTGCACAAAAAAAATGTAACTCCCCTGTAATTGATGCAGGGTAAGCGCACCTCAAACGCAGTTGCCATCTAGATTGTAGGGCTGCTACTTTTAGAGAGTTCAGGGAGCGCTGCAACTAATACCTTCACCATATAATCATCGCTCATCGCAGCCAGTCTCGTTTTCTGGACTAAACTGCGTTTTTTACCTGTGGATTCTCGATTGAGGGCATTGAGGGCGAACCGTCGTAAAACAGCCAGGTTCTGAGGACCATGCATCGACCGAACCCGACAGGCATCTTCGCCAAAGGTGACATCTAGAACCCAATGTTGGGAGTTCTCAATGCCCCAATGCTGGCGAATGGCACTGCCAATGCGAGGGTTGTCGGCGTCTAAACTCGTGAGGTAATACTGGATCTCATGGGTGGTTTTATTCCATAACTGACGGGTTCGTTCAACGATGACAATGGTCTGTAATCCCGCCCAGTCACCCGCTTTATACAGGGCTGGCATCGCACTGAGGGGAAGGGTCCAGACCTGACGCTTTTCAATCCGATGATGCCCCGATTCCACCCTGTGTTCTAGGCTTTTCGGTAACCTGCTCTCAGATCGCGCCGTCTTAAACCAGGTCTCAACTTGGTTAAATAGCGTCGGATGATTCCCTTTTAAGCACAGGATATAGTCCGCATTGGCTCCTCGAATCTGTGCCGCGATTGCCGTTTGCGTCCCCATGGCATCCAAGGTGACAATGCAGCCGGAAATATCCAGCAGTTCGAGCAAGGCGGGAACCGCTGTGATTTCATTCGATTTATCCTGAACTTTCGTTTGACCGAGAACCAGGCGATGGTCGGCAGCCCAGGCACTCACCAAATACAAGCATTGCTTCCGGTTGTTGCGATCGTAGGAACCCTTCAGTTTTTTGCCATCAATGGCGACGACTTGGACGCCGAGATCCGTGACTAAGGTGCGAACCCAGGTCTCGAATGCGGCTTCCATCTGTTTCGGGTGGAGACGTTCAATCACCCGCCGAAAGGTATCGGGGGTGGGGATGCCATGGGGGAGTGCCCTGAAGGTGGAGAGCCAAGCTTGTTTGCTACTGCCATAGAGTTCCATGGCTTCCCACCCTTGTCCGCCTGCAATGGTAGAGAGAATCGCAACGATCAGAATATCGGATAAAGGATGCCATTGTCCCCGTTCCACTCTGGGATCTTGGACGGATTTAAAACAGTCTACTAAGCCTTGACTTAATGCTGAGACTTCTAAGGGCACGGCACGAGGGGTGCTCAGTTCCACAGCGGATGCAAATCCTTGAGACATACGGGAACCAATAAGTGGGAATGCCCTCCAGTGTTACCTGATGTCAGCCTTGAAGCGAGGAAATCTAACAAACCTTTAGCATTGAACCTTTAACATTAGTATCTGACTTATTAATCTGTATCCTGAGCTACTATTTAACGTGCGCTTACCCTGGTAATTGATGCAGGTTCAGCAACATTATGCGATCGCTCGAAGCAATCAACCGTCCTTGACCAAATCCACTACAATCTAGGCAGACGAATCTTGTTCAAAATGTCTTGCAGCCGTTCTGAAACTCCGCCCAATTGTTCTGACAAAGCTACAAGTTTGCCGTAAGCTTCAACTAAGCGATCGCCCTCAACATAAACTTCTGGAGTAGGATAATTCTTCATCGCTTCCAGCATTGTAATCTCGTTATCATTAGTTGCAGACAGCACCAAGGCAGATCTCAAAGCTTCTCGATTTGCATTCCCAGAAGGAGTGCGAATTACCTGACCTACCTCATCGAGAATTATTTCCCCAACCTTGCTGTTAAGCGTCCGATCCAAAAAGCTTTGACTGACTTTTACTGGTCTCGTCAGACTGTTGCGAACCGCTTCTGGGTCTTTTTTTGCCTTTCCCAGCAACATTTCTAACGCGGGCGACATTTTCCCAGTTTCTGCAAAAATTTCTAATTCGCTGACGGGTAAAGTCATTCGGATCGCACTGTATTTGAGCACTACCTTTTCGGCCGCCGCCGCCCCATTGCTGTAAAATACAATTCCCGCCCCCGCTGCTAAAAATAACGTCCACCGCCCTGTGAAAAATGATCGACCCATAGTAAAATCTCCCAACATCTTTTTCTACTTCGACTTTGACACATCTTATTAGTTACTGTACAGGCTAAGGTCTTCGGGAAATGCCACATTATTCGATCGCCCCAGCACTTATACCATTTTAGATTTTAGATTTTAGATTTTAGAACTGCGAATAACTGATGACGATCTTGGTCTCGGTCACGGGTCTACAGTTCCATGATTTTTGGGAACTGGTATTACCTATATCGGATGCTAGGCAAAAAACTCGGGTCAGGGCGCTGGTACGGGTCTCGCTGTACGCGGTGCACACCCTACTGATAACACTCAACCATTCAGTTTTGCGACCGCGATTCAACAGTCAACAGTCAACAATCACCGACAGTGCAACCGGAATTGATATGATTCTCTCTCCCAAGATCCCGATCCTCGCCAAATGCCTAACGCCAGCTCTTCTATCAGTGAAGGCTGGCGCTGGGCTTAAATTGATTTTATATATTTAGGGTCTTTATGAAAGCTGACCCCAATTGAACGAACTACGAGCGGTTTATGATTAGGGCCTTTAAATTTGCTGACCCCAATTGAAGCCACATCTTTATCATTACAGGGATCGCTGATAAACCAGGATTTCATAATAATTTCTTTATATTTCTAACTTTTCCTTGCCTCATATAGATTTTTGTCTCGATTTGTAAACTTTTGTTACTTCGACTTCGGGGATCGGCCCTCGCCGCGCTGCTCCCAGCGAAACAGGAACACCATCAGGGCCACCACTCCGACTTGGAGGGCAAAATTAGGCAAAGCAGAGCCAATTTCCCGGCCCGAGGCAATTTTAGCGAGGAAAACCAAGCCGCCGATAAAGCCCGAAGCGCCACAAGCTACGTAAACAAACTGTCGCAGAGGCCGGTAGGGAGTGGCCATTTCTGCGGTTAAACGCTCGTATTGTTGGCGGCTGAGGTTGCGGGGGTTTTTTGGGATGTTTGTGCGATCGTCCGAATTTGGAGCTGGCATAGATTTAAAAAATAAGTAAATTAGGATTGGGCCACAAAAACCCGGTTTCTACCAAAAATCTTCTGGCTGAGGTGGCCAATACTGTCGAAAAACCAGGTTTTTGGTACTGTGGGCGCAAGTCGAGTGAATATTAGACTACAACAAATATCTCACAACTGCCGAAACAAATCACCGCTGAATCCAAAGCACAACTGTCTGTAAACAGCCGACAAAAACGCCCAAAATGCCTCCTAAATTTACAATTCCCTGCAACTCGCTTTTGACAATTCCCTGAATTGCTAACTCCAACTCTTCAGGAGAAGTACCTTTGACTCGATCGACAATCACCTGGTCAATATTCAAAATCGGGATAGCCTGAGCTACAATATTTTCTAAATCCCGCTCTAAATAACGCTCTAAAACCAAAGCCAGTTCTTTGCTGACAATTTCCAGGGAAGCGCTCATCACCGCTGAAGTTTGCAAGCGATTGAGAATCAACCGCGAAATATTTTCCCAGTCAATAGATTTGCTCAACCCCTCAAGTACCTCTGTACCCCGCTGTTGAACATAGCTGCGAACACTGTCGCGCATAGTTTTTCGCAACTGTCTCACAGTCGAAACCGGTAAATTTTGCATCGACAAATTTTGCAGCCATTCCTGAATTCGCCCGCGAATTCCCAAAGAAATAGTTAACTCTGCTAACCGCTGATTTGTCGCCTCTCTATCATCCAGACAAAAAGTCCGCAGCCGAGTTAAAGTGTTCCGCAAACCAAACAAATTTGCTACTACCCAATAAGTGCCGCTGGTTTTTTCTCGAAACCCTTCATCGATGATCGAAATATTGCGATCCGTCAAAAAGTCAATTAAAGCCTGCCGCAGCACTTCCGGGGGTATTACTACCTGCAACAACCACTCAGCAAGCTGAGCCGCCTGAGCTTCCGTTAGCTGAATCTCCAGCAAAACTTGATCAAAAATTTGATTAAGCTGAGCTTCTAAAAAATCTTCCCGGCGCGCCAAAACTTTGAGAATTCGCGGCACAGATTCCCCCAGCAAATCTCGCAGAATGTTAGCGAGAATTTTAGCCGTTTTTTGCTCTGCGTCTGCTTTTACCTGATCCAGCGCCAACTGTAACAACCAGAGAATCACCGACTGCATCCGCTCGGTTTGCAGGAGGCGGCGCGCCAAGTTTTGCAGTTCCTGTGGCGTCAGCAGCGAACCCATAATTGTGTCGGAAATTCGCTTTGCTAAACGCTCTTGGTTGCGGGGGATCAAGCCGGGAGTGAAAGGCAACTGTCGCCCTTTGATGTAAATAGCTCGATAGGGGCGGAACAGCATTTTGATAGCTATATCGTTAGTGAAATAGCCAATAATTCCTCCCACTACAGGTGGGGCCAACAACAGCCAAATGTCAGACGGATTCATCAATAATTGGGAATTGGGAATTGTTGATTGTTGACTGTTAACTGTTAACTGTTGACTGTTGACAAGTGACAACTGACAACTGACAACAGTCAACTGACTAATACCAATACTCCCATCATAGCTCCAGCAATGGGGTAGTGGGTGGCGTTGGCAAATCCGGCTTTGTTGGCGAGCGCGACTTGCTCCTGGCCGATCGGGAATTTTTCTAAACTAGGATTAATGTAAGCATATTCTTGAGTCATGCCAAATTGCTGAGCAATGGGCACTACGAGAGTGTCTAGATAAAACTGCTGAAAGCTCCGCATTAGGGAATTGCTGGGGCGGTGGAGGTCGAGAATAGCTGCTTTGGCACCGGGTTTGAGGACGCGGTGCAATTCCTGAAGACTGCGGGGGATGTCAGTCACGTTACGCAGGCCGTAACCCATTGTGGCGCAGTCGAAGTAATTGTCAGCAAAAGGCAAGTCTAGGGCGTCAGCTTCTACCCAGGAAATGGGACTAGCAGGGGTGAGAAAAGGTCTCGCGCGCTTGGCCGCCACGGCCAATTGTTCGGCGGAAAAATCTACTCCAAATACGCAACCAGTCGGCCCTGCTTGTTTGGCCAGCAACAAAGCTAGATCCCCGCTACCGCAGCACAAGTCTAAACAAGTATTTCCTGGGCCCGCACTGCTCCATTTCACCGCCATTTGCTTCCAAATCCGGTGTTGCCCAAAGCTCAACCAGTCGTTCAATTGGTTGTAAACTGGTGCAATTCGATTAAATATAGTTTTAATTTCTTCGGCGTTATTAGTCATTGGCCATTGGTGGTTGGTGATTGGTAATTGGTGATTTGTAATTGGTAACTGGTAATTGGTAACTGCTACTTTGTCATCACATAAAAATAATTAATCCGTCCATTTATGTCATGCTGTCGCCAGTCATTAATGCTTTTTATTGTTAGCTATCCGCGAGATTTTGTCTTCTTTAATCCTTCGTTTGCTATTATTTTAAACTCAAGACAGAGAGCCGACTAATAACTAATGACTGACAACTAATGACTGATGATCCCGCCCAAAAACAGGTACAAGCTCCCGACAATCGTCGTGGAGATTCCAAAATTTTAGACTTTTGTTCAAGCTCCAAGATTCACTGCGCTGCAAGTAAATCTCAAATCTCAAATCTCAAATCGACTGACTGATTACTAATGACCCTGAAAACTCGTCAATACCAAAGCAACTTCTTGAGCGGCGAGGTGAACTGTTGTGAGTTCGTCGGGGCGCAGGGAACAAGGTTGCTTCCACTGCATGGAAATTAGGGCGATCGATCGACCTTTATGAATCACTGGGATGCTCAGGTGAGCTTGAATGCCGGATTTCTGATAGTGCGGCAAACTCGCTAGGTTGGTGTCGAGTCCAATATTCACAACACCCTGAATAGTTTGAGAGGTAATTGCTTCTCGAACCAGAGGGTCATCCGCCAGCCAATTTTCCACAGTTGAACCCGTGGTGTGACAGCCTTGGACTGGGATTAAAACATTTCCTTCCACCAGTTGCAAAATGCAAAAGTCCGCCAAAAAATTATCACTTATAGCAGTAGCAATTGGATCTAAACTTGCTTCCAAACTCGGATAATCCACAGCCGTTTGCATGATTGTTGCTAACAGTTGTATTTGATTTTGAGCGCGATCCAATTCCTCAGTCCGCTGCTTGAGAATTTCATAAGTCTCGGCCGCCTTTTGCACCACCATTTTCAGTTCGTTCGGGTCCCAAGGCTTGGTGATATACTTATAAACCTGTCCTGAGTTAATCGCATCCACCAAGTCTTCAATATCCGTAAAACCAGTCAAGATAATTCTGACCGTATTCGGAAACTGGGGCACGGTTTTGCTCAAAAACTCCGTTCCCTTCATTTCGGGCATCCGCTGGTCGGAAATGATGACGGCGACCTCGCCTTCGATGCCGAGGACTTCCAAGGCGCGAATTCCGCTCTCAGCTTTGAGAACGTTAAAATCTCGTCGGAAAGTGCGGTAGAGTAAATCCAGATTGTCTGGTTCGTCGTCTACTACCAGCATTTTGGGCTTTTTCGGTCTGTGTAGGGTCATGAGCTGGCGTTTAATTTGATCTAGCTCTGAAATGGCATTATCCATAACAATACGATAAACTCCCCTTTGTAAATTTAGGCGAGCAACTATTCTGTAACAATAGTCTCATAACTCACTTACTATTAATCTATCGCTCTGCCGCGACACGAGCCTTGCCGGTATCCAATTACACATAACTTAGCCTTAGTTTTTGATTCAATTATGACTGATACACCGCAAGATTCATCCCCTCCTGTATCTGCATCCTCCACAAATGTTGTGGATGCTGAAAAGTTAATTCGATCGCTCCGCCGCAAAGAAGGCACTTGGGTAGAGTGGGGACAGGCCTGCACAGCACTGCTAAAAGCTGGCTACAACTCTCAAAGGATTTTTGAAGAAACTGGTTTTGAGCCAATTCAGCAAAATCAAGTAAGCGTCGCAGCCCAAGTTTACACCAGCATGGTAAATGCTGGGGCTTCAGAGGAAGTTCGATCGCACTTTTTGGGCAAAGGTAGCGATATCTTATACGAGTTTCGGATTCTCTCTCAAGTAGAGCGGGCCGGGGCGGCTGCTTTGATGCTAACCCACAATTTGGATGTTGACGATGCTCGCCAAGTTGCTAAAGCGATCAAGGAGTTTTCCCACTTCGGGAGTCTCCCCCAAGGGTTCACAGACACTCCCGGCGATGCTATGGCTTACCAATGCTGGCAATTAGCGAGACAGAAAAGCGATTTGCAAGAGCGATCGCGCTTAATTGCTCGCGGTTTAAAATTAGCTAGCAGCCAAACCGCTAGGGCGCAAATCGAGCAGTTGCTCGTCGATTTTACCGTAGTTTCGAGAAAGGAAGCGCCCCGCTTGCCCGTCTACCGGCTGGATACCGAAGAACAATTGCCGCGCGTTGTCCCGGTTGTCGGCAAATTGCCGCTTTCTACGACAGATTTGCTGGCAGTGCCTTTGCCGGAGGAAATCGAGCCGTTCCGAATGGTAAAATTTTCTGGAGCCGGAGCTTGGGTGGCGATTCCCGGATGGCAGGTAATTTTGAACGCTGAAGATCCGGTGGCGGTTTTGGAAATGAGCGATCGATTGCCGGTACCGCTGCAAGGCAAAGTTGAAGAAGTTTTGATTATTGCCGATCGATCCCAAAGACAGTGGGATGCTGAGAGTTATTTCCTCGCCGATAACGCTGGCAATTTAGAATTGTACTGGTTTGAACAATCCCCGGATATTCCTATTTTGGGGCGAGTTGTTCTGGTGATGCGTCCGAAAAAGATTGTGGATGAAGACTATACCAAAGATGGATGGCAAATAGATGATTAGTCAGTTGGCAGTTGTCAGTTGACTGTTGACTGTTGACTGTTGACTGTTGACTGTTGTCAGTTGACTGTTGTCAGTTGACTGTTGTCGTTGGTTTTAAGAACGGGTTCTCCGGCAGTTCCACAATACATAAATTTTACGTGGGTGGAATGACGACTGACTAATGACTACTGACTAATGACTAATGACTACTGACTACTGACTACTGACTACTGACTACTGACTACTGAGGCGGTTTCGGTTCTTGAATTTTCGGAGCAGAATGCTGTTTCTTAAATCGATTAAAGCCGTAAACCGCAGCGGCAATTAACAGCAAATAAGGACTGTAAGCCAACAGCCAAATACCCAAACCAAACAAACCGAGCGTCAATTCACCCACAGAATGAGTCGCTTTCCCCCAAGTTTCCTGTACCCGCAAACCTAGAGAAGGTTCCTGAGTTGGTTGAGCCGAGACTGCTGCTTCTAGAGTTAAGCTAATAGTTGAATAGGCTACTTGATTTCGCAAACTTTTTAACTGAGCGTCAATGCGTTCGATCGACTCCCGAATGTTGCTCAACTCTTGAGAAGCTTTGAGTACATCGCCAACAGAACCCGATCGCTCCATAATTTTTAACACCATTTCCTCCGATTTGCGAAGGTTCCGCAGCCTAGCCTCGCTGTCAACTAATTGAGCGGTAACATCCTCAGCCGTCAGAGAACGGTTCTCTACAGTTCCGAGTTTTGCCAAAGCCTCTAAAGTCGTTTCTAAACGTTCTTGAGGCACGCGAATCTCCACAGACGTGGTTTGGCGGACACTCGAATCCGGCGGCTTTTGATTTTGGAAACCCAATATATCGCCTTGCTGTGTTTCGACAATATTAGTAACAGATTTAGTGCTGGCGTCAATAGATTTCACAACTACACTGAGTTGGGCTTTTTTAATCAGTTGGGGACGGGTTGCGGGAGTTTCTGCTGCTTTTTTTGATGCACCAGAAGTTTTTGACCTTTGGGCTGCTGGCTCCGGTGCTGGTGCCGATTGTGGAGCCGATGCGGCAACTTGGTTTTCAGAGCTGCTGGATGTAGCTCCACCGCAGCTAGGCAAAGCAATGGCTGAAGATAAAGTTAAGAATACTGCCACAGCCAAACGAGTTGTGCTGCTGTTGGCTGGGTTTGGGTTTGGCTGGTGCGGGGGGGAATTGATTTTGAGGTGAGTTTTCATTTGGGTGATTCCTATAAAAAGGCTTGGGTATTGAATTTTATGCTGGTTTTAATTTAAGCTCGAATAGATAGCGTTAGTTTAGCCGATACCGAAATGGAAACGGTAGAGGTTGCAGATTTTTTTATTCTTAACCGCAGATGAACGCAGATAAACGCGGATGTAATAATGACTGATGAATTTGATTCTGATTTTATACGATCGACAACCAAGATAGATCGCCCGGATGTAGCCTCAGCGCTTTCAGAATCAGGGGTGGCAGCAGCTTTGCGAGAACAAGCTTGCCTGAAAATTCGCGAAAGCTTGCGTGCGGGCCAGCAGGACATGGCAGATTGGCAAGGCGGCCCCCTTGCTGTTTCGGCGGTTCCGGGGGCCGGGAAGTCTACGGGAATGGCTGCTGCGTCGGCAATTGCGATCGCCCGCAACGGGCTTCACAGCCGCCGCCAGTTAATTGTCGTGACATTTACGCGATCGGCTGCTGCTAATATTAAAGCTAAAATTCGGGAAAGATTGGCAGAATTGTCTTTATCTCAAGGCGGTTTTGCGGTGCACACTTTGCACGGTTTAGCTTTGAATATTGCGATGCGCCATCCCGATTTGTCGGGTTTAAATTTAGAAAATTCAACCTTAGTTACTCCCACTCAAAGTCACCGATTAATTCGCACCTGTGTAGAACTTTGGATTGCTGAAAATCCCCGTAGATATCAAGTTTTGTTGGAAGGACAGCAATTCGACGGAGAGGAAACGGAGAGGCTGCGGCGACAATCGGTTTTGCGGACAGAAATTTTGCCACAGGTAGCTAAAACTGTGATTCACGAGGCGAAATCTTCTGGTTTGTTTCCCGAACAGTTGTTAGAAATGAGCGCTCTTGATACTGGGGACGGTTATGAGATTTTAGCAGTAGCTGGGGGTTTATATCAAAAATATCAGGCTTTGTTGAGGAGTCGGGAATTCATCGATTACGACGAGATGATTTTAGCAGCTTTGCGGGTGTTGGACAATCCGAAGGCGAGGGCGATCGAGCAAAAGCAAGTATTTGCGGTTTTTGAGGACGAAGCCCAAGATTCTACACCTTTGCAAACTCGGCTTTTGGAAACATTGGCGATCGATCCCGATCATCCTACTTTACCTCCCAATTTTATCAGAGTTGGCGACCCAAATCAAGCGATTAATTCTACCTTCACTCCCGCCGACCCGATTTATTTTAACCAATTTTGCGATCGGTGCGAAGTAGAGAATAAGTTAGCGACAATGGACGGTGCAGGCCGCAGCACCCAAGTAATTATCGATGCGGCTAACTTTATGTTGCAATGGGTAAATGGTTCGGAATTAGCGAAAAATGAAAAGCCTTTTCGCGACCAAACTATTAAGCCAGTACCCAGCGATGACCCGCAGCAAAATGCAAATCCGGCTCCCATTGGTCGAGGCTTAGAATTGCATACTCCCCGTGATATTTACCATACAGTTGAGTTGATTGGTAAGCGGGTAATTGAGTTAGTAGAAAAATTTTTACCCGCAGATTTTGAATTCACAAAAAGTGAGAAAGCTATCGATTCAGGTGCGGAAGCTAGCGAAGGGGAAAATAGTGCAAAATTGCCGTTAGAAAATCTGAAGTCAATGGCTATTTTGGTGCGGGAAAACAAACAAGGTAAGTTTATCAAAGAAGTGCTAGAAAATCCTCAAAAACACGGATTAAGCTTTGATTTGCGTAAATACGGGATTAAAATTGAGGATGTGGGAGAACGCGACAGACATTCTCAAGTACCTTGGGAAATCTTAACACTGCTGCAATTTCTCGATCGCCCCCACTCTCCAGACTACCTGAAAGCTGCCTTAAAGATTTTGAGCGATCGCCAACTGATCCCCAAACAAGACTACAATGCTTTTGCTACCAGCCCCGAACAATTCCTTTACCCAGGCCCGCTAGACCCGCAGCAGTCAGATCCCGTTCGCAAATGCCGCTATTTTTGCTGCGGTTTGCTGCAAGCTAGCTTAGAACTCCCACCCTATCAAATCATTTCATTCTTAGCCTTAGCGCTGCAATACGACCAAACAGAATTAGCCACCGCCGACAAATTAGCAGAACGGGTAGCAATCCAAACAGCCGGCAACAATTCAATGCACAATATTTTGGGCGTACTTAGCGAAATTGTAAGTTCCGAAAGATTTGAACCTGTGGATGCAGATGACAAAATAGAAGAACGCTATACCAGCAAAGGTCAACTAACAATTATTACCATGCACAAAGCTAAAGGATTGGATTGGGATTGCGTATTTTTGCCGTTTCTGCACGAACAAACCATCCCCGGAAATTTGCGAGTTTTGCCGCAATCCCGATTTTTAGGAGATTTCACTTTAGCAGAGGTAGCGAGAGCACAAATTAGAGCAAGTTTGCACGAAAAATATCCTTTACCAAATCTAGGCGAAGCCTGGGAACAAGCAGGTTATTTGAAAACAGCAGAAGAGTTTCGACTGCTGTATGTGGCGATGACGCGAGCAAAAAGTTTGTTGTGGATGGCGGCGGAGAAAAAAGGCCCTTTTACTTGGAACAAACCAGAGAATTTACAGGAGCAAAAACCTTGTCCGGTAATGCCTGTTTTGAAGCAGAGATTTCCGAGTAATGCGATATAAAAAAAGTAAGAATTAAGCTGATGTGCATCAGCTTATCATAAGTTATCTGGCGTTATAAAATCCCTATCTTTGTCGCATAATCAACTTAATTCGATTGTTAATTGTTCATTTAAATTGTATGTTGAGGGCGGGCTTACCGGCCCAACCCCTACTTCCCACAAGAGTGAAAATTTATTTTACCATGCAATTTAAATGCGGATTAGCTTATTTCCAGGGGGAAGTTTAGGTTAAAACTTTACCCCAGCGCAGCGTTACGAAGAACAAAGCAATTTCAAAACTCAAAAATTTTTGTCAACTTCCCCTCACCACTTTCCTAACATCGTGCCCTTAAGTCTCAATTCTTCTCGACTAACTAGAGCTTCGTAGTAATCGGGTTTGATTTCGAGGGCGACTCCGTAAGAGCTAATGGCATCTTGAGTTCGCTGCAATTTTTGCAAAACGTCGCCCCGCTGCGCCCAAGCTTCCCAGTTGTCTGGCTTGAGTTGAATTACTTGGTCAAAAGCGACGAGTGCTTGGGAATAGTTCTGCATTTCCCCTAGGATCAGACCTCGCTGTACCCAGCCTTGATAGTTGTCCGGCCAGACAGTAATTGCTCGATCGTATGATGCTAGAGCTTGTTCGTACTGCTGCAATTTTGACAAAGAGTTGCCGCGTTGTAACCACGCTTCAAAATTGTCGGGCACGATTTTAATTACGCGGTTGTAAGCTGCGACGGCTTCTTCGTAACGCTGCAATTTTTCCAGCGCTGCGCCTTGCTGCAACCCTACTTTTGATGTAATTTCTGCTTCTGAAGTCAGAGAGATTACTTTATCAAAACAGGCGATCGCTTCTTCGTATTGCTGTAATTTTTCCAAAGCTTCGCCTCGCAAGTTCCAAGCTTCTAGAAAATTACCTTCAATTTGTAGGGCATTGCTGTAAGCGATAATTGCCTCTTTGTAGCGTTCCAATCCTGCTAGGGCGATGCCTCTACCCAGCCAAGCTTCGGGAAAATTCGGATTAATTTGAACGGCTTGGTCAAAAGCAGCGATCGCCCCTTCAAAATCTCTCGATTCTGACAGTGTTTGACCACGCCCGATCCATGCTTCGGGATAAAAAGAATTAATTTGAATTGCCCGATCGAAACAAGCAATTGCCGCATCGGCCCACTGGTGTTTGAGGGCCATTCCTTTATAAAACCAAGCTTCGCAGTCGTTGGGCTGCATTTGCAGTACGCGATCGTAAGCTGTCACCGCTTCTGCATATTTGTGCAATTTTGCTGAAGCAATGCCCCGATTGAACCAAGCCAGACTATTTTGTGGTTGCAGTTGAATGGCGCGATCGTAAGAAGTTACAGCTTCAGCGTAGCGTTCGGTTTTCATCAAAGCCAAACCTCGGTTCAGCCAAGCTTCCCAGTTAGTCGGGACGAGTTTCAGCGCGCGCTCAAAAGCCGCCACGGCTTCAGGATAGCGCTCCGCTTGAACCAACACGTTGCCTTGCCGATACCACATGGCGGGCAAATTCGGATGAAGTTGGGTGGCTTTTTTGTAACAGGTTGCGGCTGCATCCCACTGCTGCAATTCCTCTAAAACTCTGCCCCGCTGATACCAACCTTCGTGCTTTTCTGAATTGATTTGAATTGCCGTGTCGAAAGCCGCGATCGCTTCTGAGTGATTTTGCAAACTTAACAGCCCTGTCCCGCGCAGCATCCAAGCCCAGTATTCTTCGGGATTAATTGCTGTAGCTCGATCGGCGCAGGCTACGGTTTCTGCGTAGGAGTGCAGTTGCTTGTAAGCTTTGCCCAGATTCAGCCACGCCCTGGCCCAGTCCGGCTTAATTTGAACCGCTTTTCCGTAGCAAAGGACTGCCGCTTCGTACCTTCCTGCGGCGTACAATCTATTGCCCCGATCGTAATCTGGAAATGCTGCAAAAATTCTTAAAATCGGCGGCAGCAGAGCTGGTTGGGGGTTTGAGGAGTTTTCAGGAGCCGAAGTCGAGAGGTCTGGCATACGCCTTGCACATAAAAAATTTAGTGGGATAACAAGCTTGCGGTCTTATATATTAACTTATGCTTTTCTTAATCTCGCTGCTGTTTTGAAACAAATTTAGCATATCAGGCTTGGTGCAACCAATCATTTTTACTTAATTATAGTAGGTATAAAATTATGCACCCTTCCCACTTTCGGTACACCCCTGTAAGATAGGGTCAGTCGATTTTCGATTTTCGATTTTCGATTTTCGATTGACAATCAAGCATCCAGGATACCCGCCACGTGATTCATCCGTCCAGAAATAAAAAACCTGTATCCGATGAAACTTGCCGAACGTATTTATCTCGCGCAAGTCAATGCTTAAATCTCAAATCTCAAATCTCAAATCTCAAATCTCAAATCGATTGACCGAAAGCATCCAGGATACAAGCAGATATGTCCTAATTCAGATTTCAAACCAAATTTAATATGTTAGAATTTCACGCGCTTTTAGATGTCACGGACTGTCATTGGGAGTCGATCAACTCGCAGCCGAATTATTGGTACGAAGGCCGTTGTCCTCAAACTGCCGAGCTGCTGAGACTGCCGCGCACTCGAATGTCCGAGGAGCTCGCGCGGGGTTTGATGCAGTACCTGGCGGCTGCCGGTGCCTACGATCGCGAAGGGAAGATGTACGGCATATTACTGGTGGAGATGCCTTCGGGGGAACAGGGGATACTCAAAGCATTTTCCGGGCTGCTGAATGGTTGCAGCATTGTTGAAGGCTGGGTGCCACCGATTCCGGGACGAGATCGTGTGGCTTTCGAGGAAGGCCGCACCTTAACTCAATTGGAGGTGATGAAACAGGAACTTATTGCACTGAATCAACTCCCGCAGCGACAAGAGTATGAAGGCTTAATTCGGGAGTTTGAAGTGCAAATGCAAGTTTTGAGCGATCGGCATCGCAATTCCAAGCTGCAGCGAGAAGAAAAACGCCAGTTACTGTGTCAAACTCTCACAGCAGAAACACTAGAAATTGCCCTGGAACAACTGAATCAAGAAAGCCGTTTGGAGAAAATTGAACGCAGACAATTGAAACGACAGCGGGATGAAACATTGCAGCCGCTAAAACAATTAATTGAAGCTGCGGATCGACGGATGCGGGCGCTAAAACAGCAGCGAAAAGAACTTTCCCGCGAACTTCAGACGCAAATGCACGCGGCTTACACTCTGATGAATTTTTTGGGGAAATCGATCTCGATCTCCTCATTGATGCCAACTAATTCTATTCCCACTGGCACCGGCGACTGTTGCGCGCCAAAATTGCTCCACTACGCGGCAGTACACAATCTGAAACCGCTGGCAATGGCTGAGTTTTGGTGGGGGCCGCCATCGGGGGATAAGATACAGGGAGAATTTTATGGTGCTTGTGGCGATCGGTGTCAGCCGTTGATGGGTTTTTTGCTGTCAGGATTGGATCAAAATCCGCTTGTTTCTAATAATATAAATGAGGGTTTTACGGGCGGGCTAGAAGCCCAACCCCTACTCCCCACAAATCATCATATTTATTGTGGAACGGGCATCTTGCCCGTTGCCGGCGGGCTAGAAGCCCAACCCCTACTCCCCACAAATCATCATATTTATTGTGGAACGGGCATCTTGCCCGTTGCCGGCGGGCTAGAAGCCCAACCCCTACTCCCCACAAATCATCATATTTCTTGTGGAACGGGCATCTTGCCCGTTACCGAAATGCTACCGATTATCTATGAAGACAAATGGTTGATTGCGGTCAATAAACCCTTTGGTTTGCTGTCAGTTCCAGGCCGTTATTTTGAGACTCAAGATAGTGTTTTCAGTCGTTTGCGTAACTTGTTACCGGATAGTTTTAATTTGACAGTCGTGCATCGTTTAGATTGGGAAACATCGGGAATTTTGCTCTTGGCGCGGGACAAAGAAACTAGCATTCAAGTCAGGCAGCAGTTTGCAAAAAAGCAGGTTCACAAAGTTTATGAAGCGGTGCTTTCGGGTACTGTAAAAATTGATGCGGGGACGATCGATCTCCCACTTTGGGGCGATCCCGAAAATCGCCCTTGCCAGCAAGTCAATTGGGAATGCGGAAAGCCCAGTGTTACTCGCTTTCAGGTAATGGCGAGGGAGGGAATTTGCGATCGCGTCGAGTTTTTGCCGCTGACGGGACGCACGCATCAATTGAGGGTTCATGCAGCGGATGTTCGAGGGTTGGGGATACCGATTTTGGGCGATCGACTTTACGGATGTCCGGATGCTGCGAAGCGGCTACACTTGCACGCGCGGGAACTTTCGTTTGAGCATCCGCAGTTGGGAGAAAGGTTATACCTACAGGCAGAAACACCATTTTAAGCTAAGGGCGATCGGGCAAGGATCAATATCTGTAGAATAACAAGTAATTGCTTCAGCATCCAGAGTTTTAGTTGAAATCTGTGCTAACACTAAGTCATAGTTTTATTGATTTAATCCTAAACGAGGCTGAAATATTACAGCTTTATCGCTACCGAGAGCGTTATCTAAATTAAGAGGATACTCTGTTAATTTTCGAGGAGCGATAACGAGATGGCTGACAATTTTTTTCATATTCATGTTTGTTTACCTAGCAGTAATTTTAGCAAGCAACATATTAGAGATACGCTTTGGGAACCCGATCGACTCTCAATTTTAGCTCTAACGTATAGCGGTTCTCAAAAAAGTGAGGTATGCCCTATGCCCTATGCCCTATGCCCTATGCCCTATGCCCTATGCCCTATGCCCTATGCCCTATGCCCTATGCCCAGGAGTACCTCATATGAGAGCTCGAAAGGCTATACAATAACTAATAACTAATAACCCACAACTACCACTGCGGCTCGGAAGCCATCAAAGCAGTCGCAGCCTCGCTGGGTAACGGCTTAGCAAAAAAATAACCCTGACCATATTCGCAGCCGATCGACCTCAACCTAGCTAATTGGGCCGCCGTCTCCACGCCCTCAGCAATCACATCCATACCCAAAGCATGAGCCAGCGTCACAATAGTCCGCACGATCGCCACATTCTCCCCCTCGCTTTCTATCTCCATTCGCCCCACAAACGACTTATCAACCTTCAAAGTATCCGTAGGAAAGCGGCTCAAATAACTCAACGACGAATAACCAGTGCCAAAATCATCAATTCCCAACTTGACATTAAGCTCCTTCATGTGCTTTAAAACCGCGATCGCCGACTCCACATCATCCATCACCACACTCTCAGTAATCTCCAACTTCAAACTCTCGGCACTCAAACCCGTTGCCCCCAAAATAGCCTGAATGCGATCGACCAAATCCGGCTGGGCAAACTGCTTCCCAGATAAATTTACACTCATAATCAAAGGTTGATCAAAATCAAACATTCCCTCCCAAAGCCCCAACTGCCGGCAAGCCTCCTCCAACACCCACTCACCCAGCGGCACAATTGCCCCCGTTTCCTCAGCCACCGGAATAAACTTCATCGGTGGAATCAAACCCCGCAGCGGGTGTTGCCAGCGTACCAAAGCCTCAAACCCAATAATCCTCCCGCTTGCCAAAGATACAAACGGCTGGTAGTGCAGCAAAAATTCCCGACGCTTGAGGGCCATCCGCAAATCAGTTTCCAACTGCAACCTCTCCACCGCCAAATCGTGCATCGAAGCATTAAACACCTGATACCTTCCCGTCCCCAAAGCCTTCGCCCGGTACATCGCCGTGTGGGCGTCCCGCAGCAAGTGTTCGGGCTGTTCGCTGACATTAGCAGCGGGTTCGCCCCCGATGGCAATCCCGATGCTTGCCGTCACAAACACCTCCTGCCCCTTCAACTCAAAAGGCACAATTAAAGCTTGGTGAATTCGAGTGGCCAAATCCACCGCACTAGCAACATCAACATTCCTCACCAAAATCGCAAAATCATCACCCCCCACCCGCGCCACAGTATCTGCACGGCCAATACTTGCCCTCAACCGCAGCACCACCCCCATCAGCAGTTCATCCCCCACCAAATGACCCAAAGAATCATTAATCACCTTAAACCTGTCTAAATCCAGAAACAGCACCGCAAACAGATAGCTGCGGCGGCCCCTAGTATTGGCGATCGCCCGCCCCAAGCAATCCACGAACAAATCCCGGTTGGGCAAACCCGTCAGAGAATCGTGAAAAGCATCGTAAAGCTTCCTGTAAGCACTGACACCCACACCAGTCACCACCAAACCTAAAGCCGGCGACACCAGTGGCACCCACCCGCCCCCAGTAAAAATCCCAAAACTAATCCCCAACAAACCCATCAACGCCACACCCCCAGCCAATCCCGCCCTCCCAGGGTGCTGAATCCGCCAAGCCACAACCCCGCCAACGATCGCCCAAGCAGCGTTCCACAAAATTTCCGCCCATTCCGGCCACACCCAAAACAGCGATCGTGCATCCAAAACCGCACTCAATATTTGGCTGAGCATTTGCGCGTGCAGCAACACCCCCGGCATTTTCGGACTTTGCTTTTTAACCGGGCTGTAAGGCGTCAAAAACAAATCTCTGGTACTCGGTGCCGTCGTCCCGATCAACACAATCTTGTCCTTAACCCAGCTTGGTTCAATTTCTCCCTTCAATACCTGCCTGATACTGACTTGTCGCGCCACCTCGTTCGCAGAACGGTATTTGAGCAGAATTTGGTAGCCTTTGGCGTCGAGATTTGCATAGCCGCCACTGTCAGAAGTTAAAGGCACAAATTCTGCCTTTCCCCAGTCGATTTGGTGGGGATGAACAGGGCTATTCTTCTGCTGTACTCTGTCTTTGAGATACAGCAAAGCCACTTGCACAGAAAACGATAAAGCAATCTTTTTATCTGGTTGCGAGACTGAGAGCAAATTGCGGCGTACAACGCCATCAGGATCGAGCACGAAGTCGTTAAAACCAACCCGATCAGGCGGTATCCCCGGAGGCGCCGGCACTCCCTGACTTTCTGAATCGCTCAATTTATAGATCGCCACAACATTCGGTGCTTTCAGCGCGGCCAGCAATTCTTGGTGTCCCGGCGCTTGAGGCAAATCCCGGTACAAATCCAAACCGATGACTTTTGGCTGATACTTTTGCAGTTTTGTCAAGGTTTGAGCGATCGTCTTGTCGGAAATCGGAAATCTCCCCAAAGCTTGAATATCGGCTTCAGAAATTTCCACTACCAGCAGCCGCGGATCGGAACCCGCATCTGGCTGCAAGCGCACTAACGAGTCAAAACTCCCCAATTCCCAGCTTTGCAGGCCTCCCAACTGCCGAACTCCCATATTCAGCAGCGTTACAGTCGCGCCCACAAGCATTGCAGGCAAAATCCTGACCCGTCGGTTTTGAGAACTCAGGTTGAGGCCAGTTGCCACAGACATGACATATCGAAGATTTCGAGAGAATTTGGCAGTCACAGAAAAAATATGTCGGTGCAAATTAGCTTTGCACAAGTCTGTTCTTACAGAATTGAGCTTAATATGAGATTGATTGTAATTTTTTCAGAACTTGTGCCACCACCGAGTTTCTTTAAGCTAATTACTCGATGCAGGCAAAGTATTTCTCGAATGGGAACCGGGTTTTTGAAGATTTGCCGACAAATCCTGTCTTTCATTGCTTGTTTCCCCAAATTCGCACAAGCGTTAAAATTTAGTCGATCGAACTTTCAGGATATTTTTGAGATGATGGCGAATCAACTTCCGATTCCGGTGATTGTTAACGGTGCTGCAGGCAAAATGGGCCGCGAAGTAATTAAGGCGATCGCCCATGCTAGTGACATGACCTTATTTGGGGCTGTAGACCGCTCTCCTGAGTCCCTCCACGCCGATGCCGGGGAATTAGCCGGATGCGGCCCGTTAGAAGTTCCCATCACTGACGACTTGCAAGGAATGCTGGTATTAGCAGCTCAGGAAAAGCAGTTAGGCGTGATGGTAGATTTTACGCACCCTTCGTCAGTTTATGAAAACGTGCGATCGGCCATAGCTTACGGCATTCGCCCAGTAGTCGGCACTACTGGCTTGAGCAGCGAGCAAATTCAAAAATTAGCTGAATTTGCCGATAAAGCGAGCATCGGGTGTTTGATCATACCCAATTTCTCGATCGGCATGGTTTTGCTCCAACAAGCCGCCGTCACGGCATCTCAGTATTTTGAACACGTAGAAATTATCGAGCTCCACCACAATCAAAAAGCCGACGCCCCCAGCGGTACGGCAATTCAAACTGCCCAAATGCTAGCAGAAATGGGAAAAACTTTCAATCTGCCTGAAGTTGAGGAAACGGAAAAATTAGCCGGTGCTCGGGGTTCAGTGGCCGATGAAGGGATTCGCATTCACAGCATCCGTTTACCCGGTTTAATTGCCCACCAAGAGGTAATTTTTGGTGGCGCCGGTCAAGTTTATACTTTACGACACGATACGAGTGATCGCGCTTGTTATATGCCAGGAGTATTGCTGTCTATACGCAAAGTCCTTGAATTGCGATCGCTCGTTTACGGCCTGGAAAAAATACTGTAGGTAATTGGTAATTGGTAATTGGTAATTGGTAACTTGTTACTACTGCCAACTGCCAACTGCCAACTGCCAACTGCCAACTGCCAACTGCCAACTGACTAATTATGCTAATTCCCTTAACCCGCGAAACCTTTCAAGAACTAATTCCCGCCGTCGCCACGGGAGCGCAATACAAATATATCTGGGGAAAACCGCCCGATTTTTTGAGGCGAATGTTAATATCTGCAGTCAGCGTAGTTTTCCTCCTGGTAGTTTATAACTTCGCCGGTTCCGATGTCGCGCCGCTAGTTTTAATCACCGGATTGATAGCTGGTTTGTACTGGCTGTGGGGGCCAATTCTGTGGGCGAGTTTGCGGAATGCAGAATGTCGCAAATATCAATACTGCGGTTTTTGGCAAGGACGAGTTTTGGATATATATATTACAGATGAAGTCACAAGTCAAGAAGAAACAGTCAATCAAAAAGGACAACTCGTAATAGTTGACAACCTAGAACCGCGCATCAACTTAGAAGTTGGTGACAAAACCGGATTTACTACTACACTTCGAGCTCCATTGCGGAAGGATCACCAAGGAATTGTCCCCGGCCAAGCTGCTTTAATGTTAATTATGTCAAATCAAGAAGATTTAGGCAGAATTGCCAAAGTTTCAGATATTTATATTCCCAGCCGTGACGTGTGGGTGAGCGACTATCCTTATTTACGCAGAGATTTGTTTGTCGAGATGAGCCAGCAAATTAAAAAAGGTAGGAAAAAAGACCGAGAGCGAGATAATGACAATAGAAGCACAAAAAGGAGATCGTCCGCTGATTATTAATCTGGGACTTATGCACGGGTGCGTGGGCAGAAACCGGGTTTTGGGGAGATACTTGGTTGTAGTCGCAAATTAAGGTGAAAAACCCGGTTTCTCGGAACTCATATCAATTCCGTTATTATAGGAATGACAAGCGAGGAGACGGCACTGCCGTGTCCTAAATTTTGGCTAATAATTCCGATGCAACCGGAAACGATCTCACAGATAGAATGACTACTGACTACTGACTACTGACTACTGACTGCTGACTTCTCGATCAACTGTTCCCCTCTTGGCCGTAAGCTTGCCAAGCCAAATCTACCAGCCCGTTAACAATAGCCACAGCCACCACCGCAGAGCCCTTGCGGCCCTCAATCCGAATGTGAGGAATCATCGAATCATGCAGCCGCGACTTAGCCACGTCCACCCCCACAAACCCAGAAGGAGTGCCAATCACTAAAGCCGGCCGAATTTCCTCAGATTCAATCAAATCTACGATCGCCGACAAAGCAGTTTGAGCCTGGCCCACCACAAAAATCCCTTCAGGATAGCGTCTTGCCAAAGTTTCAATCCCCCAAGCCGCCCGCGTCCTTTCCTTTTGGGGCCGCGTCAAAGCCTCCATCGAACAGTAAACCGGATTCGCAAAGGTACTTTGGATTTGTGGCGTAATGCCCACCTGCACCATCGGCACATCTACCACGATCGTAGTCCGAGCAGCCAAAGCCGCCGCCCCAGCCTGCAAAGCCTGATCGGAAAAACTAATTAAAGACTTGTACTCAAAATCAGCAGTAGCATAAATCACGCGGCGGACTATTTCGTACTCCGCCGCTGAAAAACCGTGGTCGCCAATTTCGTTATCGATTAATCCCAGACTCTGGGCATCGCTTACGTGCCATTCCATTTGTTGGATAGCTGTCGCCTGTGAGTTGTCAGGTATCAGCTTACCAGCTTTTAGTCATTGGTCAACAGTTAACTGTTGACTGTTGACTGTTGACTGTTGTCACTTGGCTGTTGACTGTTGACTGTTGACTGTTGTCACTTGGCTGCCAACTGACAACTAAGTTTCCGATGACGAAGAAGATTTGCCCAACACCGGAGTCAGGAAGGCCACCAAAACTCCGATCGCAAAACCGGACACATTCCGAACCACAGGCAACCAGTCAGAAGTCCGAGTCACCACCGGCCCAAGTCCGAAAGCGAAAAACAGAATGCCCCACAGCGGCGAAAAAATCAGCGCCCACTGCCAAGCCACCACCTGTCCCGGCTTCCGAGGCTGAGCGGCAAACCCGCAGATGACGCCGCCAACCACCGACGTAATTAAGGTTAGAACCCACTGTTCCCTCGGCAAACCGGGAACCACGCGGCATCCGCCCTGACGCAAACAGCCTTCTATCGACTCCAAAGATTCAATGATCGCTCGATCTTCCCCATTGTCCCGCACAAAAAATTGATTACCGTAGCGGGTTTGCAGTTCCACCCAAAAAGTGCGCGGCAGCAGCGGATACAGCGAGTCGCCCACATTAAAATTGAGCAAATTGCCCCCTCGGGGGTCAGCAACTAATAACACACTCTTGTCATCTAGCCCCCAATAGCTTTTGACAGCCAAACCGGGCGTGCGATCGTACTGAGTCAGCACTCGCAATTTCCAACCGGTTTCGGCTTCAAATGCCTTTAAATTTTTTGCCAAACTTTGTTCTTCAATATCCGTAAGGGCTTTAGCTAAGTCAATGATCGGCGTCTGAGTTGACGGCAACAAATCGGGATTATTGAAAGCGTGGGCCGCAGGTGCGATCGTCCACACGGACAAAGCCAGAAAAAATGCGGCAACAGAGGCTAGAAATTTTCGCGGGAAAAGCTGTGACATAGGAACTTATAATCCGGGTCTTAATTGTGAATGCTAGCTGGCGGTTTTAACCAAAGGATAAGAGAAAACTCATTTTTCTTTACAATTATTTACTTTACAGGAAGCCGAGAGCAAGGGGAAGGAAAAAATAGTTTTTGAGAAAGGGGGATGGGGAGGGGGGGAGGGGGAGAGGGGGAGAGGGGGAAGGGGGAGAAATTAGCGATCGAGCTCATCAAGGGGGTGAGTAAAATCGAAAATCGACTGCATCCCCCAATCGAAAATCTAAAATCGAAAATCGAAAATCGACTGCAT
This sequence comes from Microcoleus sp. B9-D4, assembly GCF_036705105.1. Taxonomy (NCBI): domain Bacteria; kingdom Bacillati; phylum Cyanobacteriota; class Cyanophyceae; order Oscillatoriales; family Microcoleaceae; genus Microcoleus; species Microcoleus sp. B9-D4. The sequence continues at coordinate 68,919 of NZ_JAUBTS010000009.1, read as the reverse complement.
CCCCCAATCAAAAATCGAAAATCTAAAATCTAAAATTGATTTGGTTTTGCCCCAACCCCCTCACAGAGAAGCCGATCGCGATCGCTCACATTAGGATTAGTTCTCAGATAATCTCCCACCCAATCGCAGCCCCTCACCAGCAAATCGTCAAGATCCAAATTCCACAAAATCACCCGATTATCCCGGCCCGCAGAAGCCAGAACCTTCCCATCCGGGCTAAAACTCACGCTCATCACGCTATCCTTGTGACCCGTCAAAGTTTTCAGCAAAGTCCCGCTGCGACTCCACAGTTTCACCTTATGATCGTAACTACCCGAAGCAACCAACAAACCATCCGGGCTAAAAGCAACGCTAGTCACGCTGTCGCTAGAACCCTTCAGCAGCGTCGCCACCAAAGTCCCATCTACCTTCCACAATTTCACCGAATTGTCGTAACCAGCCGAAGCCAGCATTTTGCCATCAGGGCTAAAAGCAACCCCCAACACAAAACTGTTGTGAGCTCCTTCAAAAGTTCTTAGCAAACGACCATCCCGATTCCAGAGTTTGAGAGTACCATCATCGCTGGCAGAAGCCAGCATCGAGCCGTCGGGACTGAAAGTCACCCCAGTCACCCAGCCTGTGTGTCCCGTCAAAGTCTTAATCAACCTGCCGTTTCTAGTCCAGAGTTTCACAGTCTTATCCTTGCTAGCCGTTGCCAGAACCTCGCTGTCGGGGCTAAAACTCACGCTCATCACGCTGTCGGCGTGGCCGTCGATAGTGAACAGCACAGAAGGCGAACACGGGAATAGGGGAGCCGAAGGACAAGGGAGAATATTATTCATGCCATCTTCTGTCAAACTCCAGACTTTCACCGTTTTGTCGTAACTCCCAGAAGCAAGTAGCTGGCCGTCGGGGCTGAAACTGACGCTGGCGACTCTCTGAGTGTGTCCTTCCAAGGTTTCCAGCAAAACCCCCGTGCGGCTCCAGAGTTTGATAGTGTTGTCCGTAGAAGCAGAAGCCAGCCTTTGGCCGTCGGGGCTAAAACTCACGCCTTGCACCCGGTTTTGGTGTCCGTCGAGGGTTTTGAGCGGCACGTCATCGAGTCGCCACAGCCTGATAGTTTTGTCAAAACTTGCCGAAGCCAAGGTTTTGCCTTCGGGGCTAAAACTCACCTGAGTAACTCGATCGGCGTGTCCCTCAAAAGTTCTCAGTAAGCGACTCTCTGGTTTAATGTTGCTAGCATCGGTTGGGCGTTTGTCGCCAACACCAGCCAGACTCCAGAGTTTGACAGTCCCGTCTGCACTTCCAGAAGCAAGTGTTTGACCGTCGGGGGAGAAACTGACACCAAATACCCACTTGCTGTGTCCCCGCAAAGTTGTTAGCAGTTCACCTTTTTTTGCTTGTGTTGAATTTTCTGTTGGTGGGTGTTTTAGTGCAGCTAGGCTCCAGATTTTCACCGTTTTATCTTCACCCGCACTGGCGATCGTTTCACCATCGGGGGAGAAACTGACGGTGTAAATTTTCGAGGGTTGTCTGTTTTCGCTGTGCCACAAATTAGCGATTAACTTACCGTCAGAACTCCACAGTTTCACAGTACCGTCATCGCTCGCCACAGCGATTATTTTGCCGTCGCGGCTGAAGCTTAGCCAATTTACGGGAGCAAATTGTTCGATCGTCCGCAGCAGCGTGCCATCGGTTTTCCAAAGTTTGATAGTTTTATCTGTAGAGCCACTGGCGATCGTTTGACCATCAGGGCTAAAAGCAACGCTGGTAACGCTATTAGTATGCCCGTTGAAAGTGGCCAGCAAACTGCCGTCTGTTTGCCAAATTTTGACAGTTTTATCTAAACTTGCCGAGGCTATGGTTTTGTTTTCGGGACTGAACGCGACAGAGGAGACGCTGTTAGTGTGGCCTTTGAAAGTTGCCAGCAAACTCCCGTCGCGCCGCCAAAGTTTGACGGTTTTATCTACACTGGAAGAAGCTATTGTCTCGCCGTCTGGACTGAAGCTAAGACCCCAAACTACATCGCCGTGTCCTTCCAAGCGGTTGCGTTCTTTAACTCCATAAACTGCCTGCTGGAGGGCAGCAGAAATCAGAATTTCGGTGTCTTTAAGAGTATACATTTGTTGGGAGTGTTCGATCTGTTTCCACTTTTTGCCAGCTCTCAAACTTTCCATCATGGCGTCAAATTTGTTGTTTGAGAAATAAAGTGCTTCCGAAGCGGCTGTCAGGGTACTGATTTCCGCTCGCTGAGTTTGAGCGACAGCTAGCTGTTTTTGACCCACAGCCCGCCACCAAAAGTTTACGGCGGCGATGGTGGAACTGGTTAGCAGCATGACGCCGATCACTGCTACTCCCAGCAGTTGTTTGAGAAAAGTATTGGCTCGGTAGAGCTGTGCTTGACTCATTTTTTTATCTGCTTCTGCTTTATGCAGTCGGGCTTCTAAGCCGAATCTTTGGCGGATTGGTCGCACTAAATAGTCGTGTACCAATTGATAGCGGTCTTCGGGCGCTTCCCGTAGCAGAAATAGCAAACCGTGACCAACTAAAATGTCTAAAATTAAGTCGAGGTTGTCGGTTTTCTTTTGTCGGTTTTCAGGGTATGCAGCGAACTGTCGCGGTAGGGAAATTCTGTTTTTGCCGATCGCCGATAATTCGGTTTCGCGGGCATCGGCCGGCTGCTGACCTGTAACTAACGAGAGTTCGTGTTTGGTTTTTATCAGTCTAACGCCTCTTTCATCTGTCAGGGAAAACAAGATTTTCCAAGCTGCGTCTTCGTTAACGGGCCCGCAGTCAGAGATGACTCTTTCGAGCGATCGTTTCACTAATTCCGCTTTGGGATTGTCCCCCAATTGCTGGTATTGTGCTAGACTGGTAATACCTTCTTCTTGCAGTTGCGCTCCTACTACCTGCAATTCGATTGGTCGCACTTCTTGCAGTTCGTCTGCTAAATCTTCTACGAAGGCATCGATCAGTGCCGGCTCTAAATAAAATTCCGCCCGTTCTGTTAAGTGTCCGATGACAGCCCGCGCGTCTTTGATAGAAAAACTCCGCAGTTGGTAGCGGATGCTTTTGTCGAGAATATTATTGTTAATAGCATCAAGATTTGGGAAGCGATCGCAATCTAGTAAGTAGTGCAAATAATCTTCGCGCAAGCACAGAATTATTTTGACATAAGGCAAGTTCAAAAACAAACGCAAAAAATTATAAAAAAGTTGTCTTTGTGCCACAGAAGTCGAAACAAAGAAAAACTCTTCAAATTGATCGAAAATCAGCACAGTTAACAAATTATTTGTGGCATTTTCGCGCAACTGTTCTATAATAAAAGAAGAGACTTCCGAGCTGCGAGCAGGAATAACCGAGCAACTTTTTTTGTGGATTTCCTGTAGTCCTTTCGAGATTAATTTACTTTCCTCTTCGGCTTGTTTGTCGTACAGTGCGCTGTTCAAAGCATTTTCTAACTCCACCAGCCAGTCGGTGTAAACTTTGACTACTACGGGCAATGTATCCCGCGCACCCGGAGTAATATTTTTCAAAGCTGGTACTAAGCCGGCATTGACTAGAGAACTTTTCCCGACTCCGCTGGGCCCGTGAATAATAGTTAATTTATGGTCGTCCCTGCTAATTCTTTCTAGCAAGCTATTGATATCTGTTTGGCGCGAGTAAGCTGTCATGGAGGCTGCGATGGCAGCTTGGTTTTGAGCTGAGGGGCCTGAAGGATTGACGGCTTGGCGCTGCTGCTGCAATTGGCTGGCTCCGATAAAAGCTCTAAATCCGTATTGATATTCGATCGAACGCTGGGTTTTTTTAATCCGAAACGCTTTAAGATACTCTCCCTGCTCGAAATAAACCGCTTGCAATTCCGTCAAAATATCGATGTAAAGTCGGGGGTCGTACTTCGGCTCGCTTTGAGATTGAGCCAACTCCAAAGAATGAACCGCCGCTTCCCACTGGCCTAGCTGCCGCAAACTTCGGGCTAAAAGTAAAAGATACGAACTCCTGTCGGATTTGGGATGTTGGATTTTAGATTTGGGTTCGTTACTTAACTCATTAGGGCCCAGAAATTCTGGATAATTTCCCTCAAACCCCAATCTCAAATCTTCAATCAGCAATCTCAAATCATGAGGCGTTTGATCCAAAATTGCCAAAGCCAACTCTGCTAGCTGGCGGGCTTGACTCCACCTCGACTCTTGCAGGGCAACTTCAGCCAAAAAGCCGTAATCTTGAGCTAGTTGGCTGGGAGTACCGTAAGTGAAGTGCAACTGCAAAGAATTTTCAGCTAATGCTTGCAACTCTCCCCAAGCTTTCAGGCGCTGCAGCACTTCTCCGAGGTGTGCTGTCACCTCAGCTACCAATTCCGGGCGTGAGGCCAGGGAGAAAGCGTTTCTAGATTGTTCCAGGCTAATCCAAGCTTGTTCCCAGTGCTGGCGGTTGGCAACCGGGTTTCTGGCTGCTTGCAAGCGGTGACACAGGGCTATGTGAAACAGCACTATGCCTTCTCTCTCTAAAAATAAAATTTTGGGGACAGGATTCGACAAGGAGGAGAAGGTTTCTGGGTTTTCGGAATGTTCCAACTTTTCCAGTTCCCAGTGGCCCGTTTTCTGCTGCCAAAATACTAAACTTTCTTGGTAGTGAATTAAGGCAGTTTCGGTTTGGTCGCTGACATAGTAATCTCGACCGAGAACGAATTGCAGGCTGGCTTTGAGGGCGGGTTCTAATTCTTCACCGCGATTTTGTAAATCTCTTAAAGCTAATTCTAGTTCTCGGCGTGGCAAAGAGCCGATCGCCAAATCGAAGGTATTGCCGGGACTCAACGGCGAATACGAGTGGATATCTGATTGTCGTCGGTTTTGAGGCTCTGAGTTAAAAGTTAGAAAGCGTTCTCCAGGGCTGATTTCGCGCTCCAGGCCGCGTTTTTCGCACTGGGTTTCGCAGGTCTCACAATTAGCGATGGTGCTGACGTTGCTACTGGCGAGTTCTTGATTGAGTTCGCCTATTTTAAATATAGTATCGGCCCGCCTAGCGAGGAAATTAATTAATTCGTCAACACCCATTTCAAATTTAATTGTGGCGGCAGCCCAACTTTTGAAATCCGGGGCCAGACGAATCATTTTGGTTACGATGTCATCTGTTACCCACAAAATTACTGGGCAGGAAAAATTTTTGCGAAATTCGTCTCGCACTTGATTGGTAGAAGCCATCAGTTCGTCGATCGCTACTACTGTTTCTAAACCGAATACCATCAAAGCCGAGGCGGCACCGACAGGCGAGTACCCCTCGTGGAAAGTGCTTGAGAGCAGAGTCGTGTAGAGGGTTTTAACTGAAGGTGGCAGGACGAGATCTTGAATTGGAACTGGGGACACTTCTCGCAGCCGCTGCGCTATTTGCTGCCGCAACTGCTCGTAGTTGCAGCGCACCAAAATTAGCGAGAATTGGTGTTGAGACATTGTGATGGACCTGACCAGAGTTTTGAGCGATCGCTCGTTGTAGTTGGCAGTTTCTTGTACCTTAATTAGATCGGTCATGGGTGCACCTCTTTTGCATAAATCAATTACCTAACCCTCGCCACTCCTGACAAAAAGCGTATTTCTACAGAGATACCCGTCTCTGTAGGGCGCTTTCTCTCTGTATAAATACGTAGTTTTCCGTACTTCTCCTATCAATACTTACATAGTTATTAGAGCCAATGTAAAGATATCATACCTTTCAATCTCAGAGAATGCTAGACTTCCCAATAAAAATTTAATGTCACCTTAGATTTTTTGATTCAGCTATATATAAAGGACTACCGATCATAAATAGCCAACTGCTAAGTTCACAATCATACCGACGGCTAGCTATTAGTAAACAACTCCGATATATCTGTAGCAGGCATTTAACACAACCGCCAAAACAATTGCCGTCCGGGGTGGGATTATGTGAAATTAAGAGCAACAGGTAAAAACAGACAGAGGGGGTCTGGCATTGCAGATATGCGAGTTGAGAGTGGGCAAAGTCCTTAGTGGCTGCAAAGTTTTACACGACAATAACATTCACCGCCTATAGCCAGTATTCAACAGAAATCAGCCAGTGGCAAAAACCGCTGACTGATTTCTGTATTGGATGGTAAAATTTCGGAGTTTTGAGCGATGAATTTTCAGTTAAATACTTTCTAAGTCCCTCGTGATATCAAATCCGTTAGCATCGGAATAGTAAATTCGAGTTCACTGTCAACAGTCAACTGTCAACCGTCAACCGTCAACCGTCAACATCATGTATGAGTGTAACCGGAAATGATATGATTAAGGGTTTTTAGAGTCGCGAAGGTATCTCAAAAATCCCAACTATTTTGCTTCAGTGCGCTGCAGCCACTCCTTATATTTTCGGGTTTCTGCTAGGGCTGGATTAATCCCAAACCAACGACCTTCTTGATCGCGGTATTCAAAGACAAACATACTTCGCAACAAGATTTGAGACTCTTCTTCGCCGGTTACACTTTGTCGGTTGACGACTTGAAACAGTAATTCCCATTCCATGTCATTGATGGCTCCCAAAAGGTCATCGCGATATTCTTGAATGACGCTTTCGAGGCATTCGCGAGAGAAGGGAGGGTCTTCGTGCTGCAAACAGCTATACAAAAGCATCAGTAGATTGCGAACGTGACCGCCACTAATCCGACAAAGCCGATCTAAAGTTTCGGGAGAGTCAAACACCTGGGAAATCAAATCAATGCGTTGATGGGGAGCAACTGCGGGGAAAGCTCTAGCTAATACTAGCTGCCGCAGCAGTGCCATTCCTTCGAGGTGGTCTTCGCCCGATCGCACTTGCACTGGTACCATCGGCATCACCTTGGGCTTGACTCCAAATCGACTGGCGAGGCGGCCGAAGTCGTTGGAAAAAATCAAAGTCAGGGGAATTGTATAGACAACATGGCAATTAAGTTTTTTCAACTGTTCGCCTCGGTCTAAAAACAGATATTCTGGCTGGGTGCGTCCGCTGGGTTTGAGGGAGGCGTCGAGGCGATCGAGGTTGTCAACGATGACTGCGAGCCCTTTTTTGCCTTGCTGCTTGAGTTCGGCGTTAGCTTTGTTGAGGAGTTCTTCGTTGATGGACTGCAAAATGCTGTTGGTGCGGGGTTCGAGATATTGCCTAAGTTGCGATCGCAGTTTGGGAGAGTCTTTAGTTTTAGCAGTCACTCTAGCAATGCCTACAGATAACTCGGCTTCCGCTGACAAATCTATGGGAGTCTGCAAAAATTCTGCCACTTCTGCAAACAGATTTGTAAAATAGCTCGGTCTGAGTTTGATTTTAGCCGATTCCATAGTTTCGCTGACTTGGCGCGCAATGCTCAGCAAAATATCGCTGATATCTACATCCCCCATGTCTAAGTCTTGGGAAGACTCAAAGTAGACGACGCAAAAACCCTCTTGCTCTAACTCAGCTTTTAGTCGAAACAATTCCGTAGATTTGCCACACCCGATATGTCCTGTAAATAGCTGACAGGTTGGCTCGTTGGGGGAGATGCGGGTAATGGTTCGCTGTAAAGATTCAATGATTTTGCCGCCACGCACGGAACCAAAATCAATGTAGTATTGATAATCCCCTGGGTCTCCCGCAACAAGGGTCTTGCTGGGGTTGCAGGCTTTATAGAATCTGTCTAATTCGAGTGCGATCACAATTGAAGCCGAATAAAAGTTAAAAAGTTAATCGAAAGTCTAAACTTTCTTTACTTGAGTTTAGTTTGATTTGTAACCTTTTGCCCTGTGGGGTAATGCCCTAAATACCCAAATAACCTTGATCTGGTAAGGGGTTTTCCCGGCGCTGGAATTGGGAATTTTTAATTAATAATTTTTTATTACTTAGCGGTATCCGTGATATTACTGATATTCGCCGGAGTCTGGGTAAATTTGCGGGGATCTGGTTAAATGGTAGGGGAAAACAGGGTTCAAGAGAGAGAGATTAAACAGTTTTGAATTTGTGCTAATGCTTAATTACTATATTGTCAAGAGGTAGATGGCTAGTTTTGGAGCGGTTTCTCAAACAGAGTTAGGGCGCAGACGCCAAAAGTTGCGGCAGCTCCGTCGCGCTCGATTGGCGGCTGTTGTGTGGCAAATGCTGGCAGCGAGCGCGATCGCCGGAGGTTTGCTGTGGTGGATTGCTCAGCCGGCTTGGTTGATTGCCCGATCAGAACAAGTGAACGTGGAGGGCAATCAGTGGCTGTCGGATAAGGCGGTGCGGTCTTTGGTGCCGCTGTCTTACCCGCAGTCGCTGTGGGGGATTCAACCGCAGGCCCTGGCCAAAAAGCTGGAGTCAACGGGGCCCATAGCTAAAGCGAAGGTGACTCGTAACTTGTTTCCGCCGAGTTTGACTATAGAAGTGGCAGAACGCCTGCCGGTGGCGGTGGCGCAGCCGACGGCGGTGTTGAGATCGAACAGTGAGAAGGAAAAAGTGGGGTGGCTGGACGCTCGCGGAGGTTGGATGCCGTCGGATAGTTATACTGCTGTACGATCGCACAATAGTTCGATCGGGCCCGGCAGCATTCCGGGAACACAGCCTCAGCGTTCTTTGCCCACTTTAAAAGTGATCGGGCCTTTGGAACAGTATCGCGCCTCTTGGCCGAAGTTTTACCAAGGACTCAGCGGCTTGACGGTGAAAGTATTTGAGATTAATTGGCAAAACCCGAACAACTTGATATTGAAAACAGAGATCGGTACCGTACACTTAGGGCCGTACAGTTCCAAGACTGCGGAGCAACTTAAGGTTTTAGACCGAATGCGACAATTGCCAAAACAGATAGATTCAAGCCTCATAGCCTACATTGACTTGAAAAATCCTGCTTCGCCGATCGTTCATTTGCCAGAACTCCCCCCCAGTTTGGAGAGTTCAACTCCCGCACCCACTCGCGCCCAGAATTGATTCTCTGTCAACAGAAGGTAGAAGGTATTGATCGATAGGCAGAATTTTTGCCCATAAGGAAGGATCGATAGGCAGGGCTTCAAATCAGCACAGTTTTTGGATAGCGCTCCGCGTCTGGGGCTAGTATCCATTTTTTTTCCTTCTGCCTTGCTTACAATTGCCTTAATCCGGTCAAGTACCTGGATGGCGTCAAGCGAGGTCTGGGCTAGCGAGGTCGGCCAAATCCGAGATTGCTAACATTAAGCATCGATCTGTGTTAGTTTTTCGCGCAACTTAGCCTATAGTTGATTGTGAATTGGCGTTTAGTTAACAAGCTCTAATCTACCATCCCCGACTCTAATGAAGCTTAATAATAGACAGGGGTCTGACCAAGACAGTCCCCCTTCGGAAGAAGTAAAAAATTTTCCGGTGGCTGCAGATTCCGCCAATCCCTTTAGACGCAAGTCTGGTTATGTAAATGTAGATAGTATTGATATCGATCCTATGGTCAATCCCAAAGACATAATGCCCAGCAGTGCTGCCAAAATCAAAGTAATTGGCGTCGGCGGCGGTGGGGGCAACGCCGTTAACCGGATGATTGCTAGCGAGGTTTCTGGTGTCGAGTTTTGGTGCGTGAATACAGATTCCCAAGCTCTGGTTCTCTCAAATGCTCCGAAACGCTTGCAAGTCGGACAGAAGTTGACGCGCGGTTTGGGGGCCGGGGGCAATCCGGCGATCGGTCAAAAGGCTGCGGAGGAATCTCGCGACGAGGTTGCTAATGCTCTGAATCACGCGGATTTGGTATTTATCACGGCCGGCATGGGCGGTGGTACGGGCACGGGCGCGGCTCCGATCGTGGCTGAGGTGGCTAAGGAAATGGGCGCCTTGACTGTGGGCATAGTAACGCGGCCTTTTACGTTTGAGGGACGGCGGCGCACCAGCCAAGCTGAGGAAGGGATTGCAGCTTTGCAAACGCGGGTGGATACGCTGATCGTAATTCCTAACGACAAGCTGCTGTCTGTGATTTCGGAACAAATGCCGGTACAAGAGGCTTTTCGAGTTGCTGACGATATCCTGCGCCAAGGGGTTCAGGGTATTTCTGACATTATTACGATTCCCGGTTTGGTGAATGTTGACTTTGCTGACGTGCGGGCAGTAATGGCAGATGCGGGTTCGGCTTTGATGGGCATCGGCGTGGGTTCGGGCAAGTCGCGGGCTAGGGAGGCTGCGATGCAGGCTATTTCTTCCCCTCTGCTGGAAGCTTCGTCTATTGAGGGCGCTAGAGGTGTGGTGTTTAACATCACGGGCGGTACTGACATGACGCTGCACGAGGTGAATGCGGCGGCTGAGACGATTTACGAGGTTGTCGATCCGAATGCCAATATTATTTTTGGAGCGGTGATTGACGAGCGGCTTCAGGGCGAAATTAAGATTACTGTGATCGCTACTGGTTTTTCGGGAGAAGTTGCGTCGCCTCCGCCTCCGGGGCGGACACAAAATGTTAATGCTCCTTGGCGGGCTGCAACTGTGCCGACGACTCCTGCTCAACAGACGCCCGATCCGAAAGCGAAACCGCCGCAGGATTTGGGATTGGATATTCCTGAGTTTTTACGCAACCGTCGCCCGCCAAGATGATTTTAGATTTTAGATTTTAGATTTTAGATTGGGGATTTTGGGATTTTAGATTGGGGATTTTGGATTTTAGATTGGGGATTTGCCATTGAATCTCCAATCTCCCATCTAAAAAATCGAAAATATCGAGCATCTAAAATCTAAAATCTAAAAAATCTAAAATCTAAAATCTAAAATCTAAAATCTAAAATTTCTAGGGTTTGGCCTGGTTCGGGTTCGAGGAGTTGGGTGGAGAGGCCGGATTTTGCTAGCAAATCGCGAAATTCGGGGATGCTGCCGATCGATCGCACTAACATTGGTAAAATGCCTGTGGCTCGGATGTCTCCCGCGGCTGTAGGCAGAAAAAACCGAGGTTTCAGTGTTTGGGCGAGGCTGAGGGCTTCTGCAGGGCCGATGATGACTTGTCCGAGGAATGGGAAGATTTGACCGATGACTGGGGCGATGGCTACGTCTACTGTGTCTATTTTCTGTTTGACTTTTTCTAATGGTGGCAGGTGCGGTTCGTAATAAAGTGTCTCGCCACTGCTTAAATCTTTGAGCAAATAGCCGTTTTCTTCCTGTCCCGGCTGGATTTGGGCTCCGGGTACGGCGGTAATTTGTAACTTTTCTTTAAAATTTAACTCTTGCCAATTTGCTAAAGATGTGATATTAGTGTAGCCTAAACTGCTGAGGACTTTGGCGGCGGTGGGTGAGGCGATCGCGGGAATTGTGCGATCGAGCTGTTCGAGTGTTGGTCTGTGGCAGTGGTCGTCTAATCCTTGGGAAATTAGGATGAGGTCGATCGGCGGTAAGCTGCTGGGAGTGAAGGCGACGGGGGTGTTGTGGTAGGCGGTGAACAGCCAGGGTTGACCGTAAAATACGAGGGGATCGATTAGCCAGGGATCGACGAGGATGGTTTGGCCTGCGATGTGGAAGATCCAAGAGTTCAGGTCGATTCGGGTGATTTTCACAGTTGTTTGCAATAATTCTTTACATTTGGTTTAATCATAGCTAATTTTGTTTGGGAATTTTAACCCCTTCGGAAGCACAGGCGGGACGCCCGTGCCACGGGGAAGCACAGGCGGGACGCCCGTGCCACGGGGAAGCACAGGCGGGACGCCCGTGCCACAGTTAACACAGGCGGGACGCCCGTGCCACAGATATGATTGGGATTTGTCTGGTTCAAGTTGGTGTTTATCTGGGGTGAAAGAGGATGATTAAATCTAGGATTCCTGTGGCTTTGACTGTGGCTGGTTCCGATAGTGGCGGTGGGGCTGGGATTCAGGCGGATTTGCGGACTTTTGCGTTTCACTGCGTGCACGGTACAAGTGCTTTGACTTGTGTGACGGCTCAAAATACTTTGGGGGTGACGCGGGTGGATGCTTTGTCTGCGGAGGCTGTGGCGGCTCAAATTGAGGCGGTGGTTGGGGATATTGGGGTGCAGGCTGTGAAAACTGGGATGCTGCTGAATCGGGAAATTATGGTGGCGGTGGCTTCACAGGTGGAAGCTTTGGGAATAGGGAATTTGGTTGTCGATCCGGTGATGGTTTCACGATCGGGTGATCGATTGATTGATGACGGGGCGATCGCATTTTTGCGCGATGTTTTGATTCCAATGGCTGCTGTCGTGACTCCGAATCGGTTTGAGGCGACTATTTTGAGCGGTTTGGAGATTCATTCTGTGGATGATATGCGATCGGCGGCGCAACAGATTTACCGTTTAGGCGCGAAAGCTGTTTTGGTGAAGGGCGGCGGGATGGCGGGAGATTTGCGGGGAATTGATGTTTGGTTTGATGGTGCGCGGTTGGATGTGTTGAAGACTGAAAATGTTGATACTGGGAATACTCACGGGACTGGTTGTACTTTGAGTGCTGCGATCGCCGCTAATTTAGCATTAGGTAAAGATTTATTGACGGCGGTGACATTGGCTAAGGATTATGTTACTACTGCTCTCAAATATGCTTTGGATATTGGGGAAGGTCAAGGGCCAGTAGGTCATTTTTTCCCGCTTTTACTGAAATAAGAAGTCATTGGTTATTGGTTATTTGTTATTTATTTGTTGCTCGCTTGGGTCTGCTAATAACAACTGTCAACTGTCAACTGTCAACTGTCAACTGTCAACTGTCAGTTAATTTCTTAATTTCTCAGGCGAAAGAGCGATCGCCACCAAGTCTTCAATTTTCTTAATATTCGGATCGCCCGCCAAATAACCAATCCCTCGGTGCAAGTGCAGGCGAAACTGTTTCGCTAGAGTTTCTTTTTCTGTGCCTAAATTATCTTGGTGACAGCGCTGCTTGAGGGCCATTATCAGGATATCAGCCATGTCGCCACCGAAGACATCCCAGCTTAATTCGACGTTGCTGTCGCTGGGAATTGGTACTGGGGATGGGATGCTGGGTTCGGCGAGCGATCGGCAAAATCCCCACCTGCATAGAATATTCCACTGATCGATTTTTGTCGATCGTTTCAGTTTTGATAGTTGGTCTTTGCCTGTTTGGGATAGGCGGATGCGATCGACTGGTGGTTCCATGAGTTTAAGATTGTTTGGTATATTTTAAAAAGTGTTAATGTGGGGGAAGCAAAGCCTCTAAATAACCCGAAATAATTAACATTTTTTTACACGGCGCGACTTGATTAAATCGGTTTTTTTTGGTATTGTGATTCTAGTAGGATTTATCCTTAATAATGGGATGGTGGCAAAAATAAAATTTTCGCCACCATCCCATTATGATATATACTACCGCAACTCCCCAGCAAAGTCAAGGGGGTTGCGGCTATTTTTTTGCGCGAATTTTTAGTCCCAAAAATAACCAGTTTCGACGGTGGTTTGGTGTTGGGCGGAGTCGTATTTGAGGAGGTAGCTGTGGGCGATCGCCTCTAATTCTTGGAGTTTTTCGTATTCTACTTTTCTAATTTCGGTGTCGGTAGAAAGCAGGATGACTTGGTGACTGGCTGAGGGGAAATAGCGTTCCACTAGGTTGTTTCGGTGGGAGGAGTCGAGGCGGCCCAAGGGAGTGTCGATCGCTACTGGCAACTGTCTCCCGGATACTCTGGCTAATCCCCACAAAAAAGCGATCGCCAGCAATTGTTTTTCCCCGGCTGAAAGTCGGTGTTTGGGTACCGGTTTGCCTTCTGGATCGTAAATGGAGAGGCTAAATGTTTGAGTGTCGATCGCAACTCTGTGCACGAGGTCGGTTTTGTGCAACAGGTAGCGGAAACAGTCGGTAATTTCTATTTCCAGTTTGTTGAGTTTTTTGAGGGTGAGTTTTTCTTTAAAGAGTTTCAGGGTAGCTTGGGCTTTGGCGATAGAAGCGATGACGTGTTGGCTGTTTCTGATGGTGATGAATTCGCTGCTGTAGCTTTCTAGTTCTTTTTGGTTTTTGGCTAATTCTCTCTCTAATTCATCGACGCGGCGGTTGGCGGATTCACAGGCGGCGGCTGCGATAGCGACTGCTTTTTGGGCTTTCCTGACTTCTTCTTCTAGTTTTTCGTAGGCTTCGGGGGAAGCTGCGGCTGCGAGTTCTCTGTCTGTGAAGTCAATTTCGGATTCGATGTTTTTGATTTCTTCTATGTGGTCGCGGGCTAGAATTTGCTGGGCTTTGATTTGGTAGCTAAGGAGGTTTTCTAGTTGCTGGATGCTGTTGTTGTCGGCGTTCATCCAGGGCGGAACGCCTGTTGCGGCTTGCTGTTCGAGTTCTTGGTTTTCTTGGCGGATGAAGTCTTGAATTTTATCTAGCTGTTGGGGATTTAAGGAGATTTCTGTGATATAGTTGAGAAGGCGATCGCTTCTTTGTTTTATAACATTTTGGGCAATCTTTGCTTGCTGCTGGCTGACTTCTGTTTCTGCTTGAATTTTAGCTTCGGTTAGCAAGGGCGAAATTAAGGCTAGTGGTAGCGTATTTGATGCTAATTCCATCATGGCTTGACGGGTTTTGTCTGCCTGATTTCGGTAGTCGTTTAGCTTGCTGTCTAGCTGACTGCGATCGGCGGCAATTTTCCCGCCTTCAGAAATAAACTTTTCTGATGCTTGTTTCTGATTTTTTTGAGCTTTATCTAATTCGTTTTTAAAGCTGGCTTGTTCTTGCTTAGCTAAGTCTATTTCATCAGTAATTTTCTTAAAAGTTTGTTCGATTTTCTCTAAAGCAGCCAAGTCTTTTTTGCCAGCAATTTCTTTCCGCTTGCGGCCGGCTAATATTTCTAAATCGACGGCGAGGCGTTCTGCTAATTCTAAACCTAAAAGAGATTTAATCGCCCCGACGACAAACTCTGGCGGTGTTTCGAGTTCTGCGAGTTCTTTTACTTGTTCGCCGTCAAACAGAAATAGGTTGGATATTCCTACGGGTAAAAGGGTTTCGATGTATTCGTCCCAGGTGTTAGTAATTGCTTTGTCCGACCACCAATCGCTGACAATCTCGCTGTAGATGAGAATACTTAAGTTGTCTTTAATATCTAATTTTTTCCAGTATCTAACTATTTTGAATTGAGTTAATTTGTCGTCTTGGACTTGTTCAAATGTTAGTTCGACGCGGGTATCTTCTAATGGGGGAGTGTGGCGGTTGACGCATTGATTGAGAAAGTCGCTGTAGCTTAAATTGCCTCTGGTGGAACATTGGGCGCGACCGCCGTAGAGGGCGAGGCGAATGGCGTCCATGAGGGTGGTTTTGCCGCCGCCATTCATGCCGCCAAATAAAATGACTGGGCAGGGATTTCCGTCTTTTTCGGGGCGGAGATTGATGGTTTGGGTGCCGGAATATGGGCCGAAGTTTTTGAGGACGAGTTCGAGGAATTGCATTATAAATGTAGATGTTGTTGGTTGGTGGGGCGGCGGTTAGCAGCGGATTTTGTAGCGGATTTAGCGGATGGGTGGTTGGTGGGGCGGCGGTTAGTGGCAGATTTGGTCGCGGATTTAGCGGATGGGTGGTTGGTGGGCGGCGGTTAGTGGCAGATTTGGTGATCTCCCACTAATCATCCGTTACATCCGTTACATCCGTTACAAAATCCGCTGCTAACCGCCCTCCTCCCTTGCTACCAATCAATTACACCGGTTGAATCTTCCTCTTCGTTTTGGGACTGAATGTTGGGAGGTAATGGGAGTTCGTCATCTGTTTCTTCATAGGTTCCTGCACTTCCTCTTGTCCAACCTCTGCCATTTGTTTTCGGCCGCCACAAGTATGGTTGAATGTGTTGTTGCCAACCTTGTACGGATTTTGGTGGGAGAATGCGGTGATATTCTAATTTACTGCGACCAAAGTTGATAAATAAACCTACTTTCGCTCCTGTCGATGCTAAGTAAGCTATGATTTGAGCTTGGTCTTTATCGGTCATTGGATAATTTACGGCTTTATCTTCTACTACAATACATTCATTTACCCAATGATCTAGATAGAGAATTCCCATCCAAACTTGACCGTCATAAATTTGTCTGGGATATTCCATTTCTGTTGTAATACTGGATTTCAGCATTTCTGCATCAAATGCTCTTTGGTAATGTTTTTCTCTTAAACCTTTTTGTGTCCTCCGGTGTACTCTCATTGCACAGCCGATGATGCTGTATGTAAGATCCTGATGGGGAATATTAGGGTCAAGCATGGTCGTAAAAATTGTGTAATTTAAACGATGGTGGTTTGTTAATGCTGCGGTTAGTTGAAAAACCATTATATGCGATCGCTCGGCGGGGTGGCTGTCAACAAGTTTGGGTTTAACCGCAGGCTAGCGCGTGCTAATCGCTAGGTTTTTCCTCTCGTGAATTTGGCGGTGAAAATTTAATATCCGCCCAAGATAGCTGCCTGCTTTGATTGCTGTTACTTTCGAGTTCTTCTTTAAGTTTGGCAATATCAACGGTATCGTTTTTGGCGGAACTGTTGGTTTGGGCGATCGCATCTTTGAATTGCTGAATGTTTTCCGTCGGATTTGCTTTAATATCTTCCACCGCTTTTTTTAAATTGCGTTGATAGTGGGCGTTGCCAATCGCTTCTTCCTTCGATCGCGAACTGGTTTCAAAGCATTTGTCCAAATCGGCGTAAATGCCTGTACGGCGGGGCTTCGTGTAGTATTGGCGTTCTGTATCGAGGAGTTTTGCCATCAATTCGAGGTGCATTTTGTCCTCGCTGCAAATCTCTTCGATCGCAGTCCATTCATCGCTACCGAGGAGTTTTCTTTCGGCGGCGGGACGGGAATCTTCAAAAGGTTCGCCCGTGACTTCTTCGTAAATCCGGGGCAAAGAGTCGTCAAATTCATGCTTTTCTTCCAGCCAAATTCGGCGGATTTCGCTAAGTTCTTCTGGGGTAATTAAGGTGATATCGCGCATTTCTAGGGGTGCGGTTTTGCGGATGTGGGTTTGTGCTTCCAAGACTCGTCTCAGCCAGTGTTCTCGCCAGAATTTGGTGTAGGGCCCTGGGATGGGTTCGACGGAGGTTGTGTCGTCGCCCATGTTGCGTTCAAACAGTTCTACTCTACCGTAGATGCGTCGGAAGTCTCTTTTTGGGCGATCGTCTTTTATATCTAATTCGTTGCGAATATCGAGAAGAGGCTGCATCCATTCTTTTTCCTCATCGTTTTGAATCATTGCCTCCATAGATTTATCTTGGCTTACCATTGTGCAAACCCAGCAGCCAAAGCGAGAACTGCCGCAGCTAGGGGTAGAAGTATCGACAACTAAAGGACATTCATTGTCGGCTGTTGCACCTCGATACATGGTAAATAAATCTTTGTTGCTATTTTCCCAAGGATTAGCCCACTGATTTAGATAAATCCAGACTTCATCAGTTCGCCAATCTTCTATCGGACTATAAATTAGGGAATTAGGCAGACTAGGACTCTGATAAAGCAGAGATTTAATGGAACTAGAATTATTATTTAGACGGTCACTCATGCGACCTATTTCATGTTTCTCCATTGAAACCGCGCGCTTAATACTTTCAGCTTTGCGAGTACCCAATATAAGAATTACTTCTCCATTGATTCTCACCATATCACGAACAAACCGATTAGAAGGAAGGATTTTCAGGCGTTCAGTACACCAGCGAAATCCATGTCTCGGTGCTGGGTAGCCTTTTCCCATCAAGTTTACCCAGAAAGTATCTTTTACATCTGGATAAAGCATATAAGGTTCTATTGGTAGCTGTTGCTCTATAGCAGCAGACTTCATCTGTTTTAATGACTGACGTACCCAAGTAGAAACTATCGGATTTTCTACAAGTGTATCTGTTGTGATTACATAGATTTTTTTCGTTCTTTTTTCAGGTGGCAATTCTGCTATTGCATACCAGATAAGCTGGACTACTGTAGTGCTGTCTTTTCCGCCGGAATATCCTAAAACCCAAGGTATATCATCTAAACAATATAACTCTTTAATTTCTTTACTTAATTTTTCTATTTCTGTCACTAACTCACTAACACTACGGGGTGGAAAGAGTGGTATTTGCATTGTTTCTGTCATGTCTTCAACCTCAGTTACTTCATTAAGCTCTAAATACATTCAGCCGATGCCATTCTAGCGATTCAAGTCTTGGTAAATCTTGGTCTGAAGTTGGCAGGAGAATAGTTTCACTATGAAAATCTTTCATACATCTGGCATTGGGGGATTCCTCTTCTAAGTCATCAGCGACCATAATTCTGTAATTATCATCTATAGCAAACCAACCCTGGTCAAAAGCCCAATGATGATTTTTACACAATGATATCCCATTATTAATTTGATTATCATAAAACTTTGAAAACGGCTTAATATGTGAGCCATCTACAATAGTTTGAGTGAGATTCCTGATGACTTTCAATCGACAAAATGCACACTTGTAATCATATGTATGTACTACTGCTTTCCTGAAAAAAGCATTTCTAACAGCAGATTTGGTTAAATAAAATTTCGGTTCTGCGTCAGTAATTACTGCTGAGTCTGATAGTTCTCTTTCTGTCTGAGTAACTTTTTCAAAGTCTTGATTAACTTGCAAAATATCTCCAATATCCTCCCTATTTAATGAAAACCATGTCGCAATCAGTGTATCTATTAATTCCGCTCTAGAATTTTGGTCTTGAAGTAAAGCGAATAATTCATTATCCCAACTACCGTATTCTACAGCTTCTCTTAGCTTGTTAGTGGTCTTAGGCTTTGAACCATTAAATCCCGACTTTAATGTTTTATGCCAGAAACCATCGCCTTCCAAATGCCAAAATGGATAGTGCAAACCACGATTGTGAGATTCAGAACCTAAGATATCCCAATATTTATTAAAGGTTTTAATTAAGTCGTCTGAAACATAAATTCGATTATCCCTAATTATTCCTTGAGCAATTAGATCGATGATTGATAATAGTAATATTGGCTTATGATGAGCTTGACCACGTTGGCGTGTATTACTGACATTAAGAGCGGCAAAACGTTGTCGATAGTATGCTAAATTCTTATTTACGGACTCTTCTCCTGTAGTCATTTTCTCCTCCCGCTATGATTAAATACAATCCGACCTAAAATTTAACACTTTTTTCAACAAAAAGTTAAGCACCGCAAAGCACAACCATAACGCAGAAACTAGATAATTTAAGCAGTGTCAGCAGACTAAAAAGTAATTTTCTAGCCTAAACAGGAGATAATTATATCACTGTCTGCGTGCATCTGCGGTTTCCAAACCCAACCTCACCTTCAAATAATCAGTCATCCAACTAACACTCGCCCTCGACTTAGAAATCCCGCCTTTCAACAAAATCCCACCCTCCCAATCAGGATTATAAATCGACCAATCAACCTGCTGCAAAAGGCTCAAACGTTCCTCCCAACTCTCAGGAAAAACCGACAGCAAAGCGGCCCCAACTTCCCCCAAACTCTCAAGCACAACACTGTGACAGTGTACGCAATCCCGGCGCATTTCCCCCGCTGCAACTTGCTTGTGCAGAACTAATTGCCAATCTGGAATAAAACTGCAAACCGCATTCCAATAACTAACCGCCAGTTGTATTTTTTGAGCAAGTTCTTCCTCTTTCTGTTCTTTTTTGGTGCGAGAACCAGAGGGTTTTGCCTGTTCGCTGCCGTGAATATTAGACAGCAAAGCCATGATAGCACGATCGATCGCACTCAGCGTAAACAATTTGTGCGATCGCCCGTTCAAACTCCCCCTCTCCATCTCAGTCAAACACCGGAAAACCTCAACCTGCTTAACAACCGCCTTCACCACAAAAGCGCGATCGTCCCGGTGGTTGTAAAGTAGACTGAGTGACGCCTCCAAAGGAACTTGAAAACCGTTCAAATCAGCAAACATCTGCTGCGATTTTTCCAACCCAACATCGAGAAACAAAATCAGCGCCACCGTCTCATATCCCAACTGCGGATTTTCCCTCAAAGCCATCTCAAAAGCCTCGCGCCGATGCTGTCCGTCATTAATAGTAAACTTAGCATCCATCGGCACCCGCAAGCGACCGATTTTCCGTTCCTCCGCCTCATTTCCCACTGCTTCAAAAGTAATATCCGCATCAATCGAAGCAGCAATAGCCCCACAAGTATAATTTGTAGGATTCTTAACAAAATACTCAGCAATTTCGGGAATCCTAGCTTTGTTAAGCGCGCGTTTCGCCCGCATAGACGGCGGCAAATCTTCTGATTCAAAGGGAAACAATTTCGGCAAAAAACGCACCGGACACATCGACACGTAATATTCGCGGCCAGCTTGAATGCCCCGAATTACCGGCAAAATGTATTCAAAAGAAGGAGTAGACATATTTTTTTGTTGGTTGCAGGTGCGAAGTATGAAGAAATCAGGGGCAAGTGCCATCGTCAATTCACTCGCTTCCCCGATATTCCGCCGGGGGTTGAAACCCCCGTCTCATAGCGAAAGTCGGTTAAAACCGACTAAACATAAACCTCGAAATCGATCCGTATTCAGTCCTCTTCAGAGGACTTTCGCTATGAGACAGGGGTTTCAACCCCTGGCGGGCCCCGATGGTGGCGCGTGAGACCCCTGTCGGGCCCGGATGGTGGCGGGTTTTCAACCCCTGGCGGACTCAGACTGTGGCGCGTGAGACCCAGACGCATCTGCATCAAGCCCGATCGCCCCTCTGCTATTGACAAATAAAACCTTCAATGATATATCAGGTGGGACTTAATTAGTATTTTAAGTATTTCACAATAATTTTTAAAAAACAAGAGTTGACATACAATTTAACCCATGATATTTTTGAAAAAATAGCCAAATTATATAAAAACCGCCGATGACCACCAACCCAGCGGATGACCTCGCTATAAAAATTTTAGAAAAAGAAAATAGCGACAGACAGGAAATCGCACTTTTATTAGATAATTATTTAGGAAAGGACGATCGCATTTTCGTCCAAAAAACCCAGATGGGAAACAGCGAAGCATACATCGGTTCAGTCACCCTAGAATGGTTAGACTCTCGCGTCCGTTTCGCTTCGCAAATGCCGCTTTTCCGCCAAAAATTCGACCTCCAAACCAACAACATCGTCCGCGACGACGAAACCATTGACGAAATTATCCAGCGTCCCTTAGATTGGTCGCGCCAAGCCGCCCTAACTCAATATTTAGCAGCCCGAAAATCGCACAAATTCCCCGCAGTTTTAGTAGTCGTCAGTCCCCCGTGGGTAGACAATCCTCTAGCCCAGGAATGGGATAAAAATGGCGTAGCAACCAAATCCGCGACGGAATTTACATCCTTTGATAAAAACGAGAACTTAGGGCTTTTGAATGTTTCTAAAGAACTCTCAATTTTTGCCTTAGACGGCCAGCATCGGCTGATGGGAGTTCAAGGTTTAATGAGTTTAATTAAAACCGGAATCCTGCAAAGATACAACAAAAATAAAAAACCTGTCGGCGCTGCAATTACTCTCGAAGATTTAGCAGAAGAGTATCAAATCGATCCCGAAACAGTGTATAAATTAGCTCACGAAAAAATCGGGATTGAGTTTATTCCGGCGGCGGTAGCGGGGGAAACGCGACAGCAAGCACAACGGCGCGTGCGATCGATCTTTGTGCACGTTAACCTAATGGCCGTAACACTGAGTCAGGGCCAGCTAGCGTTATTGAACGAGGATAACGGATTTGCGATCGCAGCCCGAAAAATTGCCGTCACCCATCCCTTATTAAAAGAACAAGAAGACAGAAACCCCCGCGTTAATTGGGACAGCGCCACAGTTGCAGCAAAATCAACTGTCTTAACCACATTGCAAGCGCTGCAAGATATGTCCGAACGGTATTTAGAATACAAATTCCCCCATTGGAAGCCGGAACGAAAAGGTTTAATTCCCATGCGTCCCGAAGATGAAGAACTCAAAGAGGGAATTGAAGAGTTTAAAAAATTGTTCGATCATTTAGCCACTTTGCCCAGCTATCAAAGAATTGAAAGTGGCGAAGAAACGGCAGAATTGCGCCGATTTAGTTTTGAAAAGCCAGGGGGCGAGGGAAATATTTTGTTCCGTCCAGTCGGTCAAATTGCTTTAGCTAATGCTTTGGGAATTCTAGTATTTAGAAAGAAACTTTCCCTGAAATCTATTTTCGACAAACTCCGCAGGTACGATGTCGATGAAGGATTTAGCCACATGGATAATCCTGAGTCGGCGTGGTACGGGATTTTGTACGATCCGAACAAAAAGCGAGTGCTAGTTTCAGGAAAGGATTTAGCGACGAAGTTAATTGTATATTTGGTGGGGGGAATTCAGGACGATATGGAGCGAGCTCATTTGCGGCAAGCGGTAGCGGAAGCGAGGACTTTTGAGGATAAAGCTATTAGTTTTAACGGCAGGTTTGTGCAGCCGCAAGAGGTAGGATTGCCGCCAGTGCTGAGCTAAGTTTCTATTGGATCGAGTATGATGAAATACAGGATACGGCAGTGCCGTATCCCTAGCTTCATTCAAGTGATGCGATTTCTTGTCGCTTCTAACTTGCGGCGAATTGCGGCTTGAACTTTCTCATCAAAATCTGGATCGCCGGGACTTGCAATAATCCTCAGCGGATGCTGATTGATTCTGTCTAAGTACGCCTGAAATGCGGCTCGATTTCCACGATGTTTAAGAAAATACTGTTTCAATTCAGTATTCGACATGGCGTTATAGTTAACTTGGCTCATCAGCAAACTCCCCATTGGGTAAAATTTGGAACTCAAGCTCTTCATCGTACCCAGCCAATATGTATACGTTACGAGTGCGATCGTCAACACAAATCAGATGTATAGGCTGAAGCATCGTGTAGGTCAGTTGATAACTGATGCGATATAAACTCTCTAGCTGGGCAGCAGTAGGCATTTGTCAATCACTCAACCTAATACTTATTTTAACATATAGCTCAAGGAAAGTTGTATATTTATATTATCATTTTTAGCAATTTTTGTCGCTATAACAATACTACAGAGCGCGATCGCAGCCAAGTTTACCTTCCCATTTAGATAGCTTGATATTGATCTGCAAACAGAACCTGGATGCTGGGTGGTTCAGACATCAATACCATCCCAAAGTTCTGCGATCGGGTGAACTTTGCCGTCTTCTACTTCCTGAAGCGCAATTCGGAGGCTGTTGAGGATATCTTCTTTAGATAGCTCTTCTTCGTCTTCTTGAAATAGTTGGCGCAGGGATTGCAAAATCAGGGTTTCAACGGGCAGGTTGAGTTGGCTAGCTTTCTCAAGAAGCTGCTGTTCTAAGCGATCGGGAAGGGTGAGGGTAATTTGCATGGGGTTTGCCTCTGGCTTTTAATAGTATAGACCAATTCTCACAATCAGGCTTCCTTTAACAAAATAAGTTCGGCTCCTACAGGCAAATGATCGGACTCCGTGGCCTCCAAAACCGAACTAGATTTAGCGCCCCAATGCTTTGAATACCAAATATAATCAATCCGGAAAACCGGATAATTTAATCTCCAATTCGACCTTTTTACCAAGAACTTAAGTTCCCAACCGTGAGGCCAGGTAAAACCAAACCCCCATCCCGATTTTCGGAAAGCATCTTGCATGACTTTCTGCACCTTGTCATAGTCTTGAGTTTCGTCTGTCATATTAAAATCGCCCGCGACTATTACTGGCAGAGTTTCTCGCTCAACTCGCTGCACTAAGTCTTGAATTTCAGGCGATCGTTTGTCATATTTGTAAACTGGAATTTTGATAAAACCCAATTTTTTAGACATCTTCAACCACGGCCCGGTAGCTTGCATATTATAAATCACTACTTCTTGTTCGTTAAATTTAATAATTGCCCGCTGCTGCGTTTCTGGATGGCCAGCTAAGTGCAGTATTTCGCTGGATACAATTGGATATTTACTGAGAATTCCTACAGGGTGAATGCCAATTTGATAGGGGTAGTCTGCTTTTAACCATGTAAAAACTCTTTGGGTATTTTCCGGAACGATTTCTTGTAAAAATATAATATCTGGTTTTTGCTGTTTAATCAGTTTTAGTAAAGTAGGTGACTGAGTTTTATGCCAACTGAGGTTATGAGATAAAACTTTGATGCTGGGCTGCGAATTTGTGATGTTTATTGGTTTGGGGCTAAAGTATTTAATGTGCAGCCAACTTATTAGGAGAATGCAGGCGATCGCAGAAATAACAGTGAACCATCTTTTTTTGATAATTAACAATCCGATGATGGGAAGCAGGAAAGTAGGGAAGAAAATTAAGGGGCTAAAAGTGCTAATTAAGGCAAGAATTCCTATTCTATCCCAAAAGATTAGTTTAAGAATGAAATAGCAGATAATAAATGCTGAGTAACTGTAAGCGAGAATTTTTGCAGCTTGCTTTAAGCATCTCTTGATTATATCTTTTGGGATGTGCTTCATTGGGAATCTATTAAAATAAAAACTTGCTTAAATCGAATTCTTCATTTGACCGATGCTGGTTGTCTCTTTCAGAAATCAAAACCAACAAAAGGCGATCGGTATAATCCGCCGCCCCCCGCAACTCTTCTCGCAAAATTTCCAGTCCACCATTAGCATATTCTTCAAAAATTTGCAAGCGTTCTGCTTCCAATTGTTCGTCGAGATGGGAGAGAATTTGAGGATTTTTGGTTTCGGCGATCGCAATTAATTTAATCGCCATATCGTAACCCCTGGATACAAAAATATCAACATCGATCGCACCCGGTTCTCGTTTAGAAATTTCTCCCAAAGGCGATCGTTTTTTCCGCTGTTTTCCCAAGGATGCGGCGAAGGCGATGACATCGGCGTAAGTCTGGAAAGGGCCAGTGTGGTTATCCGATAAAGTTAATGATTTGACTAACTCCGCTTTATCTTTAGCAATTCTAATTTTGTTAGCAGCCATTGCCATAATATCTAGTTTCTAACTATTATAAATCTCGCCAATATCCAACACTGGGCGCAGGGCCACTTCACAATGTCCGCAACAACATAATTTTTTGTGCAAAACCTCCTCTTGCTTCCCGCCGCTTCAGTTGTTCCGCCAAAAGTCGATCGCCCGAAATGCCAAAACTCGCCATCACCGCATCTATTACCTCATACAAATCCGCCAATTCCGCCACCAAATCTTCCTCCTGGGCTTCTGCCGCTTCCCCCGCTTCTTCAATCAATTTCTGCAGCAAAGCTTGACGGTATTCTGCCTCCGACAAAATTACAACCTCGCATTCATTCCCGCTTTGGCGAATAATTTCAGGAATGCGATCGCGCACCAACTTATGATAATCTTTTTCCACGTCAAACTCCTTTCAACCTTGACTAAAAGTTTGAATCAACCACCGATTAATTTCCCCATCATCTTCTGTTTGACTCCGATTCAAAGCTTCCTCAACTAACCGGATTTCCAGCCCCGGTAAAACCCGCGACTCTTGAATTCTCCCGCTACCTCCGCCATTAATCGCAAACGCAAAAACCTCCCGCGTGTTCGCACGTTCAACCCAATATTCACTAATTCCTGCATTTTCGTAAAGCAACCGCTTAGTGCCTAAATCATCGTTAAAAGAAGATGCCCCAATTTCTACTACCAAATTAGGCGGATCGTATTCATTCAAATCAACTGTTGAATTGCTATCATCAGGAGGCACTCTTAAATCTGAACCAATGTAGTAAGCTAAATCAGGTTGAAACTCGCCGATACCTGCTTTGCGAAAACTGGTGTTAGTAAACTGAACTACTCGGATATTTCTCAATGTTGCAAACAGAATAACTACACAGGCCATAATTGAATTTTGACGCCCGTGCAATGGCCCTACTGGTGACATTTCTACCCTCATGTGTTTTTGATAATAATAAAACTTACCCTTTTCCCATGCTGAATTCTCAGCAAAATTCAGAAACTCTTCCCACGTCGCCTTCACCCAAATATCCGTTTCCAAAACCTGCGTAATTGCCGAATTAGAAGTCATACTCCACCTCTACAATTTCTGTATATTCAAATTCATTTGGACTGCGCCTAACTAAAGGATAGCGCGTCCCGCCCAGTTCGATCGCATCTTCTTCACAATCAGCTTTCGGAGAATTGTACACCAGCACGTATTCCCTACCGGTGCAACTTTCCATTTCTTGAGCAACTTCTCCGCGCCACTGAGTTTTTGTTACCAAAACTACCAATTGATTTGCCAACTTCGGCAGCTTATTCGCGATTTGCTTGCGATAAATCTCGTCCAAACTCCCAAAGGGAGAATCCATCACAATTGGAAACGTACTGCTATCCGGGCCCATCAAAGTATTTTTTTGACTCCACTCCCGCACGCCCTCAATAATCCCGCCGATAAACGATAAACTGAGAATTTGATTTTCTCCCGTAGAAGCGGCAACCAATGATTCTTGTCCCGACGTATTTTCTACTAGCGTCAGTTCGTATTTATCGCTCAACTTGGGGATGTAAGGAGTAAAAGAAATTTGACTAAAAATATCTTGCACCCGCTTTTCTAACTGAGAACAAAACTGTTTCTCTAAGCGATCTCGCACTTCAGTTAGGCGAGCGATCGCATCCTGAGTCGCAGCAATCCGGCGCTGGGCTAATACTTGCCTTTGCTCATTCAGTTGCTGCTTATCGATTTGCTTGTCCAGATTCGCGATCGAAGCCTTCAAACTCTCAATCTGCTGCTGATTAGAGCCTGTTTCCCGGTGCAAATCGCCAATTTTTGCCTCAATTTCATCCAAGCGCTTTTGCAAGCGGCTGACATCCTCGTCAGGAAAATTTCGCAGCTTGTTGTGAATATCGTCTAACTGATTTTCCACCCGAGAAAGTTCGGTTCTGTCGCGGCTGATATTGCCTTGGTGTCGGTCAATTTCCTCCCAAAAATCAGCCACTTGTTTATTAATTTCATTTACCCGATCGCTAATCCGAATAGTTGTTTCTTCCACATCGCCAACACCCGCCTTATCCATCCAACCGCTAACCTGTTGGTGAGACTCCGAACCCTCCACTAATTCCGCACCGCAGATACACCGCTGCTGCGCTAATAACTCTTCCAAAAACGGCCGCTGAATCCCCGAAAGCAACGAGCCACATTCCCGCAAACCCCCGACTATTACTTCAAATTCCGCCGCTGCCTCTGACAGAAATACCCCATAACCCCGCATAGAGATTGAGCGTTTTAGAGCCTCTGTAGCTTGGGAAATTTGTTGCTTAAATAAACTTTTCTGGATTTCCAATTCGTCTCGCAACTTTTGTAAATCGGCCGCACCGCTAAGTTCCAGCAAATTACCATTAACTGCTTTTTTTAACTCTCCTTGGTTCGCCAATTCCCGCTCGATTTCTACTTGTCGGCTCGAAAGTTGCTCAGCTTCTTGCTCAAATTTTTGCTTATCTTTTAAAAGTTTCTTCGTTTCAGCATTGCCAATTATATTTAAATCTGTCTCCAGAGATTTTTTTGCTTCTCCTAAATGCCGGATCGATCTATTCAAGACTTCCACCCCCAGCAACTCCTTAGTAGCTTCCGCAATTTCTCCCTTCTTGTCATAGCGGACAATTTGCTCGATTCGCTCCCCATCAAAAAAGAAATATTTATGTAAACTTTCCGGCAAAATCCGCCCGATAATATCATCGGGATGCTGATCCGGCTTCAGCCAGAGACCGTTATCTTTTGCTACATTAAGAAACAATTCATCCTTGCCATGTTCTACAGTGTTTTCACTTTTATAAGCACGACGAATGCGTCTTGCTTGGTAGCGTGTGCTGTCGTGTTCAAACACAATTTCCGCCCAACAACCTATGGCTTTTCCCATTTCCGCCTCAGCCAGAGCGCGCTTGTTTACTAATTGTTCTTCTGCCGCAAAAGCCGCGCTAAATCTTCCGTAAAGTACCCACGTAAAGGCATTCATCAAGGCAGTTTTTCCGGCGCCATTATTACCGTGAATTACTGTAATATTTTGCATACCCCAAGCTAGTTTTATTTCTGGGCTTTTGCCGTAAAATTGACGAAAGTTGCACAGAGTAATTGAGATTAACTTCATACAATTGCTTCCTTAATAATTTTTAAAATGTCATCGTTAATGTGGCGGGGAGCTCTCATGTACAACTTATCTTTTTCAATTTCTAATACCCGCTCAATAATTTGTCGGACTTCGGGCGGCGCGCTAGTAATTGGTTGCTGTACGTCGCTGAATTCCTGATGAGTTTGATAAGCAGAACGATTTTCTGCTAAAAGACTTGTCGGTACGGATGCGATCGCACTATCTTCATATCTAAATGCCATAATCAGATTTTCATGCAGATTTTCAGTCATTTTTTTTTTCAAATATTAAAAGCTAGCAACTCAAACTGCGATCGAAGAATTCTCTATTCTCAAACATAAACCGAAGCTTAATAAATGTCAAATGTCTAATAGCCCGTAACGCCTCTGAATTTGCAGCAATTTCACTCTAGCTTCCCCAGCATTGTCAGCTAAATCGGCAAATTCCAAGAACCGCTTCAACTCTTTTCGCAGCAAATTGCGCTCGACTTCTAAGGTTTCCCGACCCAAATCTGGAGGCAAAACTATCATGTCAAATAAAGTTGCCCTTTCCTTCCCCGGATGTGGTCGCAAAATGCGTCCCCGGCGCTGAATAAACTGGCGCGGATTGCTGCTGCTTGCTAAAATTACAGCATTGCGAATTGCAGGGATATCCACGCCTTCATCCAAACATCGAATCGCGACTAAACCTTGCAATTCTCCACTCTCAAATTGCTGGCGCAATCGTTCTCTTTCTGCTAAAGGAGTTGCCGCAGTATAAGTGTTAACTCGGTAGCCTAATTCTGAACCCAATAACTTCGCGGTTTCTGTTAGTTGGCGGTTGTTATTTCGGCGCGCACCTCCTTCGATCGCACCGTCGCCGCAGTAAAATAAAGTGTGGGCTGTATCGAGACGGTGAATCATTAATTCTCGCAACGCTACTAATTTATTAGCCGCCGCTCCAATTAACCGAGCTCGCTGCATTAATAAAGTTGTTAAAGCATCGTTTTCTTCTACTTTTTCATCACCCCAAAGCGCCCAGCCAATCTTTTGAGTTAAGCGGGAATATTTGCGGGTTTCGGCTTCGGTCAATTCTACTAAAATTGGATAGTATAAATAATGTACTAATGCTTTTTGGCGGATGGCGTCGGCTAAGGTGAGTTCCGGCTGCAAAACCGGGCCGAAATAATCTAAAATAGCTTCGGTTCCTTGTTCGTCGAAATGCCTTTCTGGGGTAGCGGAAAGGGCGAGTCGCAGTCCAATATTGCGCGGCAAACTTTCTCCTAAACGGGGCGCGCCTAAGTTGTGAACTTCGTCTCCAATAATCAGGGTTTTTTCTGGGAAATAGCGCAGTTGCGATCGCAAACTATCTCCCATTAAGGTAGCATTGGTAGTGATGATTGTGAGAAATGCTCGCTCGCCTGATCGCACTTCATACAAACCCGCAGCCAGCTTATTTTGCCAACTGCGGGCGCTATCAAAAGCCAAAATAGGTTTTAAACCAAATTTCTCCGATTCGCGCGCCCACTGATTCACCAGGTGGCAGTAAGGGCAAATTACGAGCAGGACTTGCAGGTTAATTTTATTGTATAATTCAGTGGCGATCGCCAGCGCAGTAATCGTCTTGCCACTACCCGTCGCCATCTTCAGCGTACCACGTCCCTGATTCGCAAACCAATTAGCAACCGCCACTCGCTGATACTGTCGCAATTGCAGCGATGGCGGCATTTTCGGAAACCCAAATTGCGAATTATTAGCCGTTGAGCGATTCACCTTTAAATGTCGTTAGATGCAAAATTACCCTGACTCAACTGTAACTCATTTCTAATTAAAACTTAACAGCCCAAACAAATCATCCGCCGACAGTTGCAAATCCGACAGCACATCCAGAACTGGTAAAATATCTTCATTCTCTTTAATCTCAGGTTCCTGCTGCGGTTTAAAAACAATAACTAATCGTTCTTCCGGGTCAATCAGCCAACCCAATTTAGTCTTATTTTTAAGGCAAAACAGAATCTTATTAATCACGCGAGTTGAACTTTGATCCGGTGATAAAATCTCAATTATCCAATCGGGCGGAGTTTCAAACCTATTTTCAATTTCTCTCTTAGCATTCAGAGGAATACGATGCCACTCGAATACTGCGATATCTGGAACAATAGAACGTCCATCAAAAGAGCAGCGCAATTCAGCAAAAGCAAATGCTAACTTCTGCGGTTTTCCAACTCGATTAATCACAGATGGAAACTCGGATTGTAATGTACTGTGTTTTCCTTGGGGCATATCTTTTTGATAAATTTCACCATCAACATACTCGCTAGCCGGCTTAGTTTCTGGAAGCAACAAAAACTCTTCCAGAGAAATCTTTGACGGAGACTGAATTGACGTTACCATAAGCCATTAAACCCTCAAAAACTCTTAAAAATTCATATCGCTGTCAGTTTCCCAATCAGCACAACTCTCCGATTCCACACCAGTAGGGTGCATCGCACAAACCAACAAATTTCCCCCGTAAACTTGACCGTGATAGTTGCGACAACCGCGACAAGCCGGCTGCTGCGTCGGCGAAGGGTCTACATAAGTCACCATCGACAAATCTATCTCATCCAATTGCGGGTCGAAGTCGCGGCAAATTTCAATTATCGGTTCGATAAATTCATTAAATAAACCGTCAAATTCATTGAAATAACCGTCAATGTCGTTAATCAGATTATTTTGTACTTGTTCTGTAAACTCTTCCGACATTTTTGCCAAAACGTCGAGCATTTCGACAAACTCTTCGCCCACTTCGCTGAAAAACTGCTCTACTTCAGAAACAGCATTTTCCATTACTCCAAAAAAATCTTTAGACCAATCTTCCATGAATTTGACAGTTGGCTATTACAAAATATTTTACAGACAGGTGCAGCCAGCCTCATGCGAAGCGATCGCACCTATTTTCAATTCTATTACCTATTGCCGGATATCCGTCCACATTTGACAGGGCAGATATTCAAAAAGGGAACTCAAGAGTATTATCCTGAGTTCCCTTCATGGTTTGCTGAGCGAGCTTTTTGCTGCTTAATCCCGCTTCAGCCGCCGCAATTCCTCTTGTAAATTCTGCACTTGTTCGCGGAGCTTGTCTACGCCGCCTGTCTCTTTAGCATCTTTTGCCGAGACATCTTCTTCCTCAGAAACAATTTCAATCCGCCGAGGTTCAGCGGGTTTTTCGTTCCCAGCCGAGGCTACGGGGGGCTGCTGCTGAGCCTGTTGCACCATATCATCAACAAAGCGACGAGCTTCTTCCGTGGACATCTCGCCCCGTTTCACCAATTCGTCTGCCAGCTTTTGGGCTTCAGTGCGTAATTCAGTTAACTTGCTGCCAGCTTTTTCACCAGCGTAGGAAGCTAGCCCGACACCAAGGTACACTGCTTTTTGTAAAATATCTCCGAAACCAGGCATAGGAGCTACACCTCATAAAACTGGGTGAACCGGAGACCACGCCTATTACAAGCATCCCGTGTTGCTGCTACCTTCCGGTCCTGACAAGATTTGGGCGTTGGAATCGCGTGGGTCCAGTTCATTTATGAGTATAACACAGTTATTTATTCTTCAACCACACACCAGTGATAAATTTCATAAATAACGCAACCGTTCTTCACCAGCGGGTCTTCAGCGACGATCGCCTTCGCCTCATCCATCGAACCTGCCTCAAACAGCAACATACCGCCGCCCCGCCGCCCCCAGTAGCCAGTTTTCGCTCGGTGTCCTTTAGAAATCAACTCTCGGACATAAGCTCTGTGAGCTGGCACGTATTGGTCAAAGACAGGCTTTTCGACAATTCCTTGCTCAATTTTGACAAACCAAGGCATTTTTATTTGGGATTTTAGATTTTATATTTTAGATTGGGAATGGGCGATCGGCAATGGGATCTAGGGCAAATGCTCTATATTCCATTTTGCACCATCCTTTCTTAACTGCGATGTTATCCTATGAACCAGTCAAAACAGCGATTTTTTATTGCCCTAGTGCCGCCTCCCGATATTGAACAGCACATTACTGAGATTCAACAGTATTTTGCGGAACATTACAACAGCCGCGGTGCTTTGAATTCGCCGCCGCACATCACGCTGCAACCTCCTTTTCACTCGTTAGCGGAGGATGTTCCCAAATTAGAGGAAAGTTTGAACCAGTTTTCTGCAAATCGGCGGCCAATTCCCGTTACTCTATCCGGTTTTGCTGCTTTCGCGCCCCGCGTCATTTACGTTGATGTTGTCAAATCGCCCGAATTGCTGGAGATTCACTCATCTTTGATGAGTTATTTGGAGGCAAATTTGGGAATTGTCGATCGACTTTCTCAGACTCGCCCATTTGTACCGCACATGACAGTAGCGTTTCGCGATTTAACTAAAGAGAATTTTCAAACGGCTTGGTTGGAATTTGCAGGGCGATCGCTCCACTTTGAGTTTACCGCTCCGGCATTAACTTTACTGCTTCACGACGGCAGCCGGTGGAACATCAGCAACCAATTCCCACTTTCCGCCTAAACTCTCTCCCTTCTCTTTCTTCTCTTTCTTCTCTTTCTTCGCGTCCTTCGCGTCTTCGCGGTTCGTTTTTCCAAAAAAATCTTATTAGCAAATCCTGATAAATATCATTTCCTCACTACAAAACTGTTGAAAATTCAATACGGTTCAGATAAGACCGATCCCCCCTAGCCAAGAGGGCGGGCACTCTTAGCACCGCCCCTACAAAGGGGGGAAAAAGAAGTTGCTCTTGCGTCCCCCTTATTAAGGGGGATTTAGGGGGAGTTCCGGGGAATTAACATTGTTAACTGAACCGTATTGGTTTAAAATTAAAGGCAGTCACAACTTACCGAAAGCATCAAGGATACAAGCCCCGGATTCATCCGTGGTGGAGAAATAAAAAACCTGTATCCGATAAAATTGCCCCCCAATTTATCCGTGGGGTCAATGCTTCAATTCTAAAATCTAAAATCTAAAATCTAAAATCTAAAATCTAAAATCGATTGACCGATCGCTCTTATTCGGAGTTGCAAGTGCCACAGTTCCGTAAACCGAAATTCCCGAATGTTTCAATATTTGAATTGCCGACTTAACCGTAGTACCGCTAGTGTAAATATCATCAACTAACAGCACTCGATCGCGCGGGAGCCGACGACGAAAATCTTTCCCCAAACCTAAAGCATTTTTCATTTCCGCTTGTCGCTGCTGCGGCGTCAGAGCGAATAAAGCCTGAGTATTTTTCACCCGCTCCAAACCGTGCCGCTGCAAAGGCAAACCAGTCAGCTCGCAAAAACTTTCAGCCAAAAGTTCCGCCTGGTTAAAACCGCGCTCCTTCAGCTTTTCTTGATGCAGGGGAATCGGTACAACAGTTAAATTGTCTATAGCTAATTCGGGAAAACTCAGCCAAGCTTCCGCCAGCCAGCCGCCGAGAGGTTTGGCTAATTGCGGATTGCCGTCATATTTCAAAGCTGCGATCGCCCGTTTGAGAGCCCCGCCGTACTCACCCCACACAAAAACACGCTGCTGTGAATGCCAAAATCGACCCGGATCGCTTAATTGACATTGCTGAAGCTGCTTGTCACAGTAGGGACAAAACTCTCCGGCGGCAGGTCGCTGACAAAGAGGACAGTTAGACTTAAGAAATAGATTGAGAAAAGATTTGACTAATCCCGTCCATTGTCGCTTGTTCATCCTAAAATTGTCGTAAGTGATTAATGGGAAAAACTTTCAACTTCAATCAGTTTCCACCGACAGGCTCGCAGCGTGAAAAACCTCTACTGGTTAGACAAAATTCAACCTTCAGACCGAGATGCAGTGGGAGAAAAAGCATTTTACTTGAGCTGTTTGCTTCAGAAAAATCATCCTGTTGTACCGGGTTTTGTCGTACCTGCCACCACATTCTGGCAGTTTTTAGAGTCGATCGAGTGCCTAGAACCGCTGTTTGCTGACTGGCCACACTCTTCCCTGCACTTGAATGTAGATGAACCCAGACAACTGCAATCGATCGCCCGCAGCATCCGGCACCAAATCCTCGTCGGCAAACTGCCAGATTCGCTGCTCTCCACCCTAGAGTCTGCTGTTTCTCAACTCAACTCACAGTCAAACTTAAACTCCACAGCCTTAATTTTTCGCCCTTCCCTGACTTCCTGGAATCCGAAAACAGTCGGCATTCTGGAATCTCAGGCAGTACGGGCAGAACCCGAAGCCATTGGCGCCGGACTCAAACGAGCTTGGGCAGAAATGTTCAGAGCCCGAAGTCTATTTTACTGGCAGCGGTGCGGCCTGCGGGTACAGCAAATCAATCCCGCAGTTTTGGTGCAGCCACTTCAAGAAGCGATCGCCGCGGGCGAGGTGAAAACAAAGGCGGGTGCACAGTGGGAAATCCAAGCCACCAGCGGTTTGGGATTGTCCCTCGCTAGGGGAGAAACCATCCCCGATTACTATCAAGTGCAGCCAGAAACAAGCGCGGTTAAATTCCAGCGGATCGGTTACAAAACATTAGCCTACAATCTCAAAGTCGGCGATGGTGAACCGAAAAAAAAACTGCTACTGGGAAAGTTTGCTGCTTTCCCAATTCCCGATTATCCATTTATAATGCCTGACTTTGCTGACTGTTGCGTGCAAGTTTTAGCGCTGGGAGAGGAAGCACAAACAGAATACGTTTTAGAGGAATCGCAACTGCAAGAAATCATTGAATTGAGTAAAAAAGCGATCGCCGAATTTGACTCGGATTTAATTTTGGAGTGGACGCTAAACCAGACAGCAAACAGCGGCGAACAGCAGTTTTATTTCACTCAAGTGCGTCTTGTCAAAGGGGAAAAAGCCGCGCCGATAGAGGAAAATTCGATCGCCCTCCGGCAGCCAAACTCGATCGCCCCAGCCCGAACTCCTGCCATACTCAGAGGTGTGGCAGCAGCATCAGGAAAAGCCGAAGCAATTGCCCAAGTTATGACTAATTCCCACCCAGAAAACGCGGAATTCCTAGCCGGAGGCATTTTAGTAGCCCGGACAATCGAGCCGAATTGGCTGCCTTGGCTGAAGGTTGCTGCTGGGGTGGTTGCGGAACAAGGAGGTATGACAGGCCACGGCGCCATTTTAGCGAGAGAATTGGGAATTCCCGCCGTTGTGGGAGTGACCGGGGCCACGCGGGTGATCGCCTCGGGCGATTCGGTGTTGGTAGACGGCGATAGCGGAGAAGTTTTTGCCCTCGCCCAACACGATGCGATCGAGACAGGAGACAGCCGCCGACTTCGGGACACCGCAAAAAAGGCAGATATATACAGTACAGCAGCCAAAATGTCAATAGCCAAGCACCAATCTTCTACCTCTGATCGATCGTCCAATTCCGGGCCTAAATCTCGACAATCTGAGTCTACTCAATATGTTTGGGGCCCACCAACGGCGACTCAACTGCTAGTTAATGTCAGCCAAACAAGTTCGATTGACCGCCTCAAAAATCTGCCAATAGACGGCATCGGATTGCTGCGATCGGAATTAATGGCATTAGAAGCTTTGGACTGTGAAAACCCCAAAGTTTGGCTACAAGACGGCCGCCAATCGGAATTTGTCGATCGCATGGCGGATTGCCTCAGCTTATTTGCTGCTGCAGTTTCGCCGCGGCCAATCTTTTATCGCTCTCTCGATTTACGGGAGTCAGGCGCCCACGGCAGTTTCAGTTATACCTTTGAACCGGAATTATTTGATTGGGAACTGTGCGTACTTCAAAAAGTCTGCGAGTCAGGCTATACAAATGTTAATTTAATTTTGCCTTTCGTGCGCTCAGTTGACGAGTTTATCTACTGCCGCCAGCGCTTAGAAACAGTTTGGAAAAACCGCTCAACAGAGTTTCAGATGTGGATTATGGCGGAAGTTCCTTCGGTGTTATTTTTATTGCCAGATTACGTAAAAGCCGGAGTTCAAGGAATTTCCATCGGCACTAACGATTTAACCCAATTGCTGTTAGGAATTCACCGCCACTCCGACCAGGTAGCAGGTGCTTTCAACGGGCGCGATCGAGCAGTGATGAGGGCGATCGAACAATTAATCAAACAGGCCCGGGCCGCCGGCATTCCTTGCTCAATCTGCGGCGACGCTCCCGCATTGTATCCCGAGACAGTGGAATCCTTCGTGCGGTGGGGAATTTCGTCTATTTCGGTCAATGTCGATGCTGCAGAACAAACTTCCAGGGCGATCGTCCGCGCGGAACAGCGCCTGCTGCTAGAAGCCGCTCGATCGATAATTAACAATTAACCACTCCCGGACTCACTTGACCCCAGAAATCCGGTTTCTACTCCAAATTATAGCTTTGGCAAGCAGCCACCAGCTCAGAAATCGGATTTCTAGACAACCCGTGCGTCCAGGAATATTAACAACTACAGAAGTTCGGTTTCTGAGTATATCTACCAACCGCGCCCGACGGTTAGGAAATTCTTAATTTCTCAAACCCTGGCTTTTATTCCTTTTATTCCTTCTTCCCTCTTCCCTCTTCCTTCTTCCCTCTTCCTTCCACTAACATCGGATTTTAAAGCTAGGATAGAAATATAACCAATTCTTGACCACGAATTTCAAAGGTGGTACCCGCCACCTGATTTATCCGTGGAATCAATCGAAAATCTAAAATCGAAAATCCTTGCGTCCCCCGCATTTATCCGTGGGGTCAATCCAAAATCGAAAATCTAAAATCTAAAATCGAATGACCCGGAGGTACAAACCGTGAAATCAAAAATTATTGCAACCGCAGCAATACTTGCCGCCCTGGCCTTTCTGCATCCTCACCCAGCATTATCTCAACCTGCAACTGACGGTGGCAAAAAACCCGGATTCTGGCAACCTCAAGCGCAGGTTGACAATACTCGCAACATTACCCTCAGACTGTTAAATGAAACTGGATTAAACCTAGAATACGGTCAATCAGGTGGCAGCTTGTCATCCTTGCCCGTCGGAACCAGCAAAAACATCCTTGTTCGTATCAGCAATCGCACCGGCGATATTGCCAATATTCCGATTAATGCCAGCGGAGGAACCGCAACTTTGAAATACGACTATAACGTTGACTCGCAGACAAACATTGTGACGATTCGCATCACCAGATCAGACCCCCGCACTAGGCAAGACCGATCAGTTTATATTGATGAAA
Organism: Microcoleus sp. B9-D4; assembly: GCF_036705105.1. Lineage (NCBI taxonomy): Bacteria > Bacillati > Cyanobacteriota > Cyanophyceae > Oscillatoriales > Microcoleaceae > Microcoleus > Microcoleus sp. B9-D4. The sequence goes on along the minus strand of NZ_JAUBTS010000009.1, from coordinate 31,983 downwards.
AAGGGCGAGTTTACTCTTTCTAAGACTAACGCTCATCAACCCGGTTTCTCATGATAAATTTTGCTTTTAGCAGCGAGGTATCGCGGCAGAAATCGGGTTTTTAGACTAGCGTGCATAAATTCTGTCTTTCTCAAAAAGAATGAATCAAGTGCAGCCCATCAAGAAGCGATATTTTTGTGCAGCGGATTTGACATTTCATCCCCAAAATCAACTGCTGCTTGCAATTCGGCGCTACTGGCGCACTGGTGCATCAGGTGGGTTTCGAGAGGATGTCAACCGCCGCATCGCAGACTAATATCCGTCGTTTCTCTTGATACCTGCGCCTCGATTTCCCTCTTCTTTCGGTTTAGCTTTGTTCACTCGCAAGGGGCGTCCCATCCACTCTGCGCCGTCTAATTCGGCAATTGCAGCGTCTTCTTGGGCATCCTCCATCATCTCAACAAATGCAAAACCGCGCATCCGACCGGTTTCCCTGTCGGTAGGCAAGACAACTCGCTTGACTGTGCCGTATTCTGCAAATACTGCTTTCAGGTCTTCTTCGGTGGCGCGGTAAGACAGATTTCCAATGTAGATAGTCATGTCGATCGAACTGAACTTGTTGTGCTATACATAATAACCTGTTAATTTAACTGTCAAGTGCTCTCTAGCATACAAGTGGGCGATCGACTCTGACTAAAAGGGTTTACCACACTGACTAACCCTTGGTACTGGCTGCAATAGTTAGCTTGATCAAAAGTCATCTCCTCACTCACCCTGCGGATGAGGATATGAGTTTTGGGGCGGGGAGGAATCCCACCCCTGAACAATACTTGATTTGAATCAGATCAGTGATGGGTGGGCGAGGAATCACCAAGCATCTTCGGAAACAAAGCGACTAACAAGGTATAATATATTAGGTTGCTCTGGGCCACGATCGTTGATATAGCGGTTTTCAACTTTCGTGAAGGACTTGCCAGTTAATTACCAATTCCCCACTTGTTCAATTCTTTAATTCTTTTATCTAAAATCTAAATCTCTACCTCACTCACTTGAGAATTTCTATACACATCTAGACTGCCCTTTGAGGAAACCTACTTCACATCTCCCCAGCCCTTGCCTAAACGGGGAGATGTCACTTTCAATCCTTGGGCAAAATTTGGAATTGCAAATTGGAAATGAGGAATGGGACAAATTTTCTCTCCATCTCCTTAATCCCCAGTTTAGGATATTACTTTTCTCAATTAAACTAAGGATGTGAGATTTAAAGCAGCTTTGTTAAGTGTTTGAGTACCAATTCGACTTTGGGTAATACCGCTGGCTGTTTCCGTTGCTCCTTTATTCAGAACATTCATCGCCTCTACCACTTGCTCAATAGCGATCGCCTGCTGTTTGGTATTCAGATAAATTTGCTGACTGCTGACAACAACACTGTTAATAGCATTAGCAACATTGTTAAAATTATCCGCCGTACCTTCAGTCAATTTTAGGCTATTATCTAAAGTTTTCTTGCCCTCATCTGTTACCATCACTGTTTTATTAATGGAATTCTTAATACCGTTTATCAAATCACTAATCTGATCCGACGATTTTTTGCTTTGATCTGCCAGTCTGCGAATTTCCGTCGCCACCACCCCAAACCCCTTTCCTTGTTCTCCGGTGCGTACTGCTTCCACTGTAGCGTTAATTGCCAGCATATTAGTTTGATTAGCCAAATCGCTGACTAAATTGGTAATATTAGCAATCTGATTGGTTTGCTGGCTCAAATGTAAAACTTGATCGGCGATCGCTCCGACTTTTTCCGTCAAACTCAACATTCCCTGCTGGGTTTTATTTACTATTTTACTGCCTTCTGCTGCCATATTTAAGACATTACTGGCATTTTCAAGGGCTGATTCGGCTTGCATAGCTGATTGCCTCGATGATGCGCCCAATTCATCCATTGTGGTAGTTGTTTGATTAACAGAAGCAGCTTGTTGTACAGCAATACGTTCCTGTTGCTCAATTGTAGCAGCAATCTCGGTAGAAGAACTGACAATCATATTAATAATACCTTTCAGCGCTTTATCTAAAGGTTTGGCGATCGCTATGCTTAAAGCTATGCCTAAAATAATCGCTATTAGCGGTCCCACGGTCATTCCCAAAAATACAGCACCTTGCGTCTTTTTACTATCATTTTGCGCTGTTTTATAAGCGTATTCTGCTTGCTTTTTGTTGGATTCAACAACTGCTAAAGTGGCTTTTTCCGAATTGATAAATTTAACACGAATCACCTTAGCTTGCTGACTAAGTTGATTCAAAAGGTTGCTAGCTGTGTTTGCTCTTGCCATTTCTGGCGAATTACTTTTACCCTGCTTAAGTAGTTTGATCTGCACACTTAAAGGATTCAAAATTCCCTGTTTCTCGAATTCTTGATTAAGTCGCAGCAGTTCTTGATCTTCCTGCTGCCACTCCTCCCAATACTTAAGCATTTGTTTATAGAGTGCGTCTTCCTCTGAGATACGTGGAATGACTTCGTATGCTTTAAAACCATCTTTAATCTGCTGCCAAGCCTTGTCCATTCTGTTTAATGCTTCTTGCCTTTCTGCTGGAGTGAGTGCAGAATTAATTAACGCTCTCTCGGATGACTCAATTTGGGTTTGTCCCTCGTTAATTTTCAATAATGCTTCAATACTAGGCAAGTTATTTTGACCGAGAGTCTCTATGTGTTGACTGAGATTAAATGTTGAGTTCCATCCTACCCACGCAACGAAAAATACTAACAGTCCCATCATCAGAAATGCACTGATCAGTCTGGTTTGTAAATTCATTTTTCTCAACATACTATTTCTTTTCCTTCTACTACAGTTATCCTCGCTGCAATCATGAACATATCTTGTATATTATAGCTTTTCTCAGCTAGATGAAATACCTCTTATGATTTTACATTGGAGATTTTATATTCTAAAATTAGGAATTAATTGATGAGTAACTCCTGCTTCTTAAAGTAGCTATCGATTTTGGGTAACGACGTAGTTGTGAGCCCGATGAGGTATCATATTGCTGACTCATTCTTAACGTTAAAATCTAAAATATAAGATAAATTAACTATAATTCGCTTAAGAGTCACAGCATCCCCAGAAGTGGAGAGGCTGCCACATACATTGATATCACTTTTGTTAACCAAGCATCGAATACATCATACATTACTAGCAATGAAATCTTATTATCTTGAGTTTACACAAGAAATTATCGATGTCGATAGTTGGCGAAGCAATATCACAAAAATTCATAGCTAACTGTTTTTTGGGACTTCTCAGTTTTGTAAAAAAATTTGTAAAAAAAATACTTAAACAGGCTCCTGAAACCAAAAATATTGCTCAGCGAGCTAATTTATGCGCTCCTGGAAAATTAAGGCAGAACAACTGATAATTTTAGCGCGATTGAAAATAAAAATGATTCAAATTTTGAATAACTTAATTCTTAACTCTATCAAGAAAAGGTTGAATGGCGATAAAAAAAACGAACCAACTTGTACAAATTTTTATCACAAGCACTATATAAAGTTCAATATTTTTTTCCGACTTAATACTAAAAAAATGATATAATTACATTTGATACTTTTACGAGCTGGCAACCTACAGAAACTAGGAAAAAATACTTTGGTAGTGATGGATAAGGGTCATAGAAATAGGCCAAATAAGTAAATAAAGTAATCCCAAAAAATGGCGAAATTAATATCCTTGTCGCCCGCTTTGCCCGATTTATCATAAGTCTAAGAAGTTATGGTCAAAACTTAAAAATATTTTCAGTTTTATCAACACAACAAATTATTAATGATTAGGAAAGGCTATAGAGTTTGCATTCCGTCAACTTTCTACGCAAAATATTGGGAACAGCTTTACACACTGCTGTTATTCTACTTCATCAATCTGAGAAAGGTTATACGGGAATCGCTTGTGTCTGTGCAGACTTTCTAGCGGGGACTGAGAAATTCAGTCTAGCCCTGTGTGGAAATCCCGTAAGGGAAAAACGCGGAAAGCCAAACTGTGAAGTTTGGAAGCCCACGCCATAACTGTAATCAGTTTGGCGTTGGGAGGATGTTACTGCTTTTCCTTAGTCGATCGAGATTGACTGAGGCCCCGTGCTTTTACCGTTGGTGGGTTCGGCTGGGGGAGTAGTGTAGGAAGTTGAACCGGCTTGATCGTCGATCCAGCTTTTAACGGGATCTTCGTGAAGGTTGAGTCGAAGCAGGCCAGATAAAAATCCGCCCGCGAAGGCGATCGGCTGTTCGATCAATTCTTTCGCCATTGGGATGAGTTCGTCGATGAACATTCAAGAGTCTCCTTGTGTTGCAGGGGTTCTACCTTAACTGTATCGTTTGTACTGCGATGCTGGCAGCGGGCTACAAAAAACCTTCCAGCGCTGAAGATGCGCGATCGGGCAATTTTCCGGCTCATGACTTACAATGCTAATCACATTGCTGCAAAAATTTTATGTGCCGTTTGCTGGGCTACCTAGGGGAGCCGATTTTACTTGATGCTATTCTGTACAAGCCGGAACATTCCCTAATTGTGCAGAGTTACGATCCCCGCGAAATGACTTCTGGCCTACTCAATGCTGACGGTTTTGGTATTGGTTGGTATCACCCGCACCTCGATACTGACCCGTTTACCTATAAAAATGTACAGCCAATTTGGAGCGACATTAACCTTCCGAGTATCAGTAGATACGTTGAATCTGGATGCGCGATCGGATATGTTCGCAGTGCAACTTCAGGACAAGCTGTAGATTTGAGCAACTGTCAGCCGTTTCAGAACGATCGCCTGCTGTTCGTACACAACGGCTTCGTGAAGAATTTTCGGCAAACTCTTTACAGACCAATTCGCGATCGGCTCAGCGATACGCTGTATCAATCAATTAACGGTACTACAGATTCTGAGCATATCTTCGGCTTGTTTGTCAATGAATTGACCGCCGGAAATCTGACCATACAAGCAGCTTTGCAAAACACGCTGACAATTTTGGCAGAGCTAGCAAACTTTCACCAAGTAGAATTTTCAGCTAATATAATTATCAGCGACGGACACCAGCTCGTTGCCTCTCGCTTTGCTTCCCAAAAAACCCCTCCTTCCCTCTATTGGCTGCGAGACGATTTAAATTTCCCGAATTCTGTCATTATTGCTTCTGAACCTTTATTTGCTGGCAATTGGCACTCGTGCCCAGTCCAGAGCATTATCAGTACCGGAGTAGAGCGTGATATCGAAATCTATCCAATCTTGTAGAGAGGCAATTTATCGCGATTTGCAGCAGTGTCGCAGCGGCACTTTCAAGCTATTTGCAGACATCGATTATGATACTTTTTGCCGTCAAGCTCATCCTGATTTCAGTCCAGTTGGCTGGCACTTAGGTCACATTGCTTATACTGAGGATTTGTGGCTGTTGCAGCGATGTGCTGGGTTGGAACCTGTGTTTCCTCAGTATCACCAACTTTTTGCTGCTGATATTTTGCCGAAAAAACAACGGGTTTTTCTGCCCGCGTTACCTGAAGTTGAATTATATCTGGACGCGGTGAGAAAAAAGGTGTTAGATTATTTGGAAGTAGCGCCGATCGACGAGCAAGAACGTCTCTGGCGGTTTATTATTCAGCACGAAAGCCAGCACTGCGAAACTGTTGCTTTCGTGTTGCAAATGCAAAGGAAGAAGGAAGAAGGAAGAAGGAAGAAGGAAGAAGGAATATTAATGCCCAATGCCCAATGCCCAATGCCCAATGCCCAATGCCCAATTACCGATTCGGCGATTGAAATTCCGGCCGGAGAATTTTACATGGGAAGCGATGCTGCTGAGGCTTTGGATAATGAGCGATCGCGCCACCTGTGTTATTTAGAAGCATACTCGATCGATCGCTATCCCGTCACTTGCCGTCAATACCGAGATTTCATGGAATCCGGCGGCTATCAAAACCATGATTGGTGGTCAGCGGGCGGCTGGAAATGGCTGCAAGGTGAAGCCGTCTCTCAACCGCTTTACTGGTCAGAAAATCAAGCTTTCAACAACCATCCAGTCTGCGGCGTGAGTTGGTACGAAGCCGAAGCTTACTGCAACTTTATCGGCAAGCGTTTACCATCGGAAGCCGAATGGGAAAAAGCGGCAAGTTGGGAGGCCACAAATCAAACATATCGCATCTATCCTTGGGGAGAAGAACCGCCAAACGGCAGGCTGTGCAATCACGGCAATAATATTGCCAATACCTCCCCAGTTGATGCTTTTCCCAAAGGAGCAAGTGCGATCGGCTGCTGGGATATGTTGGGCAATGTTTGGGAGTGGACTGCTTCAACTTTTGACGCCTATCCGGGATTTGAAAGTTATCCTTACAGGGGATATTCTCAAGTTTATTTTGATGGAGAACACCGGGTTTTGAAAGGGGGGAGTTGGGCGACTTTTCCGCAGGCACTGCGATCGAGTTTTCGGAATTGGTACTATCCGGGCGTGCGGCAAATTATTGCTGGTTTTCGCTGCGCTAAGTAGTTCGCTATTTCATTATAATTATCGAGTGCACGGCTCCGTGCGCTCCTTGGTTCTTAGTGAAGACTAAAGTCCTCAATACACTCGCTCGGACTAAAGTCCTCCCTACTAACTTATAACGGTTCTTTTACGGATACCATATAAAAGGATTGATGGGGAATTAGGGACAAATTTGTTTGCGAAATGCTAAAGCTTTGATCGGGTAAAAATATTAAATAAAAAAACTTTTGTGAAGTTTTTTATAATTTTAGTTGATAATTTTTAAGTTTTATTTAAGTTTTAATTGTGGATGCGAGATCCATCTGGTGAGATAATACAGAACCGAGAGCGACATGAAAAACCTCACTTGAGCGCGATATTTGGCAACGCGACTGCGTGGTATACCCATATGTGCATCTAAAAATTACTTTATGAAATCCCCAAGACTGTCCGACACGACCAACTCAGCCTCAACCAAAGAAAACCGGCTGCACTTAGAGCGGCTGGTGAGCGCTGCGGCGCCGACACCCGCAGAAATCAATGCTGGCAGCGATGCAGTTAGCGGGTTGACTCAAACCCCCAAATCCCTGCCTCCAAAGTATTTCTACGACGATCGCGGCTCGAACCTGTTTGAGTTGATTTGCCAGTTGCCGGAATACTACCTGACACGTACTGAGACGGCAATTTTGCAGGGGTGCGCGGGGGCGATCGCCAATTTAACGGGCCCCTGCGAAATCGTCGAACTCGGCAGCGGCAGTTCCACCAAAACTCGGATTCTCCTTGATGCTTACAGTCAACTGGAATATCCCCTGCACTATTTGCCGATCGACATCAGTCCTACTATCCTAGAAAGCAGCGCTTGTCAACTGTTGGCAGATTATCCGTCGCTCCACATTCACGGACTTGTCAGCACATACGAATTAGCCTTAGCGAAAATTGCACCGTCGCCGTTGCCAACCCGAATGATTTGCTTTCTCGGCAGTACCCTCGGCAATCTCAACGCTCAAGAATGCGATTTATTCTTCTCGCAAATAGTCGGTGCATTGCAGCCGGGAGAGTATTTTTTGCTGGGAATTGACTTGGACAAATCTAAGGATATTTTAGAGCCTGCATACGATGACAGTCAAGGAGTAACGGCAGCATTTAACTTGAATATGCTGCGACATTTAAATCGAAAATATGAGGGAAATTTTGATTTAGCACAGTTCGAGCATTGGGCTTTTTACAATCAAGAGGAATGTCAAATAGAAATGCACTTGAAAAGTAAAAAAGCGCAAACAGTGCAGTTGCGTTCTCTCAATTTAACGGTTGAATTTGCAGCGGGAGAAACTATCCGCAGCGAAATATCGCGCAAGTTTAATCTCAATACTGTAAAAAAAGAACTGTCGCAGCGTGGTTTAATGCCAGTGCAAGTTTGGACAGATCCAAATCAGTGGTTTGGCTTGATGCTTTGTCAGATGTCAGTTGTTAATTCCGCCTGGGAATGAATTCCCAGGCTAATAGCTAAAGTCCTCGCTATGAGGACTAAGGAGTTTAACAGGAATTACGCACTCTAGATGGTGTTGCAAGGCTTTGAGATTCTTCAGTTCCTTCGCAATGCTCAGGACTCAGAAGGACATAGTTACGTTGTTAATGCGTAAGTCCTATCTCAGTCCTCATAGCGAGGACTTTAGCTTTGAGGCAGGGAATTCATTCCCTGCCGGATTGTGGGTTTAACGTTTAACAAGTCAAATCAGGACTAAAGTCCTGACTACAAACAAATTACCAATTACCAATTAACAAATCGGCCGCTGTCCGGGTTTGACGGCGTGAATGTACTCGCTGCCCGACGTTGGCCATCCCCGCTTATAATAAGCTTCCTCCGGCTTCCCCCAGCCCAACTGCAACAAAATTTCTAGAAAATCCAACTTTTCCCACTTCGAGAGACTAGCCCATTCTGTGCGCTGGGCTATAGCCTCTACATCAACCGGCTCGATTGATCGAAAATCCTTCCCGCTGTTAATGCTTAAATACAAATCCATCCCCGCAGTTACCTGCTGCCAGAATTCCAACATAGCAATCTTAGCTGCCTTCAACGTAATCAAATCAACCGGTAGAGCTATTAATTCGTCATCCACTGCCGGATAGCGTAGAGTATTGCCTTTAACCGCCATTTCCCGCCAGACAATCCCAGAAACTTGATGTTCCCGCTGGTATTCGTGCACGGCAGCCTTAAAATTTTGATAGGCAGTGAACTTCTGAACTCCCTCAGATTTGAGAAAGCGGTCAATGACGGGGTTGCCTGTAGCAGGAGTTTCAGTCAAATTGAGACGCCGCCCATGCAAGCAGGCTTGGCGCTCTTCTTCGAGGATTTTAATGAGTTCCGCCGTGCTGTAGACCTTGGACATCTTTATTGAGGCAAAATCAAGATATTGGCTGATATTCGGCTGGTTTTCTCGACTAATCTTCGGTAAAGGTAGTTTTGCTGTTCTAGGCAATATTCAGTTTTGCCGTTATTCTAACTTTTCTTGCTGCTTAATTCTAGTTTGATAGTTTACAGGCGTCGAGCAGCCAAATCCCGACAGCCTCTTAAAAAAAGCAGTTAAGAGGGTATCGAATCACGAACTAGACTCGGAACTGCACCGCCGACGTACCTCGCGGGATTTTTCGCCAAAAACAAAGCCCCCTCGAAGGAGGGGGCAAAACTGATTTAGAGGTTTGGGAGTTTTATTTGATGGGTCGATCGAACAACCCGAAAAAAAAGCAGCATTCGCACCGGCCGTCAACTAGCAAAACTCAATTTTTCAGTCTCAAAGTTTAGTAGCGTCCGCGTGAAGAGCGCTCGCTGTCGCCCCAGCCGCCGCCGCCGCCCGAGGAGCGTCTGTTGTTGTTGTTTTCGCGAGGTTTGGCTTTGTTGACTTTCAAGTCACGGCCCATCCACTCAGCACCGTCTAAAGCTGCGATGGCTGCTGCTTCTTCTGCCTCGCTTGCCATTTCCACAAAAGCAAAACCCCGCATCCTGCCTGTTTCCCGGTCCATTGGCACTTGGACGCGGCTTACAGTACCGTACTCGGCAAATACTTCGTTGAGGTCGTCTGATGTTACCTCATATGAAAGATTACCCACGTAAATCGACATAAAATCTCCAGAATCATTAGGGTGCAGAGACTTAGATTCGGAGAGACGCTTGTAAATAAACACCAACAAACTACGCAACCGAATTTAATTCTTGGAAAACCACTATAACATGAAGCCAGCAGAATCAGCAATTGGCTGTCATAATTTTCAATGTTGGGTGCCGTCGGGCAATCGCCAACAGAAAGTATTCGTGATAACTGACATCTTACACTCTTGGCGTCCTCCGCTTGGTTTCTTGCTGCGCGATCGACCTGATATCTGAGATTTTTAGTCCCTGTTACCAGGTTGATTGGGTCTGATTGAGAACAGCGCCTGAGATTCAGTTATAACCGACAAAGTTCATCGACTACCTTAGACATTGACTTGAATATTCGGTTAGTGAAAAAACCTGACGGTCAATTGAGTACAGTTAGACCGCAGGCTTCTTTTTCCTTTTTTTCAAAGGCTTTTTATAGTGAGGTAGTTCCACCCCCACTTGCTAATATACTATCAGATTATTTCCAGATTATCAAGGGATATAGCGCTACTTTCTGGGCAGTGCGATCGTCTTAAGCGCCGATCGACGTGCGGTGACTTGTACTGTCTTATTTTTGAGTGAGGTACGACGCTAATTCTGGAATTTCACCGGCGCGCTGCCACTCGGCTTCCCCGCGCCGCACTTTGGTTCGGGCTGTGATTTCCTCAACCTCCCATAATTGCAATTTGGTATAGGGCCCTTTGGCTTCACCGCTGCGAAAGACGTACCATTGAGCAACTTCAGGAGTTGGCTGGGTCGATCGTCTTACTGACTTCATCCGATTCATTCCAGTTGTGGTTTTGAGCTGGTTGAGCTCTTGTTCTACCGGATTGGGAGGCGCTGAATTAGAATTGGGCGATCGCTTTTTTTTAGCCTCCGGCTTACCTCTAGCAATTTCTACTTCGCGCGGCCACCCCCAGAAATGCCACACCGCCACCCACACTAGCGCCACGGCAGATCCTAAAATATCTTCTTGTGTTTCTGACCATTCTTTCGACTCTCCAAACAGCAGAAAACCGATCGCACCGAGTACGATCGCTATGAGGTTTAGGTAAATTAGGTTGCTAGTGTCGTTAGCTGCTAAGTGCCAACTGGTTGTGTGCCGAACAAAAGATTGGCTGGTTGCTGTTTTGTTGTGTTTCCAAGCTTTTCGGGCTTGAAGGCGACTGTAACCAGGAGAGTCAGCGGGCCACCAAGTCGCGGCCCAATTAACTAGATGCGCTGACCAATACTGCAAAGCTGCATATCCCACTATCCCGCTTAGCAGTACGCAAATAACTAACAGAAAGGTTGTCAGCGGCAGTAGCTGTATTGGCACGATTTCTGCCGTCGCAACAGTTAGCAGAAAAAACGGAGTACCAGTTAATACTGGAACTAACAAAAGTTCAAGTATCTTTAGAAGGTATGCATAGAAAATCCCTAAGAATTTAAGAAGAATTTTAAGCAGTTTTGCAAAGCGGAAGTGATACAGGTAAGCAGAGGCGATCGCACTTCCTAGAATTACAGCAACGAGCGCGCCCGAAAAGCTTCTGATCGGCAGCATAAAAAGGGCAGTCGGCGGAATTCCCATCAAAATCGCAGCAGGTAGCGTCAGAAATGCGATAATACCTTCCCTCCAGTGGTGCCAAGCTGATACAGTCGGCGGTTGCTGATTGTGTCGGCGAATTTCCACCCACTCTGCAAGCTTGGTTAACCCCCAGTGATAGAAAGCAAATAACCAGATTTGGCAAAACCAAGCAAGTACGATCGGGAATTCCCAGTCAGAGTTCCTGATGGTGTACCAGTACGTCCTGCTAAATCCGTAGGAATAGTAGTAAGCATTGGGCCACAGTAAAGAAACAATCAGCCAAAAGCTAATACTTAAGGCAAACCCTCTGGCGCACGATCTAGGATCGGGGAGGAATTTCGGCCAATTATTCATGGTTGGGATAATTTGACGGGATATCAATATTGTCCCATTGCGCCGATCGTTCTGGGCTGTGCGATCTTAAGCGCCGATCGCTTGAGACCGATCGCCCGATCTGGGACTATTTAAATTAAGTTGCTGCAATTTACCAACTTTAGAATAAAGATAACTGTGCTTCTGTGAGTTCCTTGTCCCTCAAAAAATCATCTATTCTACTAGCGACAATCTGACAGTAATCAGCCCTAATTTCAAATCCAATAACTTGTCGCTGCAAACCCATATCCACAATTGCTGTAGTCTCGGAATCCATAAACGGATCTAAAACAATGTCGTTTAAATTGATGCCGACTTGATGATGCGATCGACAACAGCAACAGGAAATTGAGCGGGGTGAGGCGTGCGTTCTTTTGAAGCTCGGTTTTTCCCCGACGTAACTTTTGGGAACTGCCAAACATCCGTCGGATTTTTGCCTTTTAAGTTTACTTTAATCTTGCCGTTCTTTTTCTGATTCGGATATTTCACATTTGGGTCGCGCACTTCATCCAAATTAAATGTATACTTGTCTTGATTTTTCACATACCAGAGAAACTTTTCATTGCGGGGTGAAAAGAACTTGCAGCCCGCAACTCCCGCGCCTTAGTTCCAGACAACTTTTTGAATCAGATAAATTAGGCAATTAGGAGCTTGGAAGTACGGTTTACCTAAAATATTCGCGATCTCAGTCAAGCTCATGAAATATTGGGGAGAGATTTTGTTGACAAGATGCAATAATTATAGTAAGTGACTTGAGAAATATTGTCAAACTCATCTGGATTGGCCGATCGCCCTGCCGGATACAAAAGGTTACAATCACAAATAGATTCTATTTCCATAACATTACTGTTTATAGATTGAACTGCTCAGTGACAAATAACAACACCTCAACTCAATCCTTTCAATTTGACTCAATTGACAGCGCCCTCGTAGACCTCAAAGCAGGTCGCCCCCTGGTAGTAGTCGATGACGAAAATCGCGAAAACGAAGGCGATGTGATATGTGCCGCCCAATTCGCCACCCCCGACAACATCAATTTTATGGCCGTGAACGCGCGGGGTTTGATTTGTCTGGCATTGAGTGGCGAAAGGCTCGATCGCCTGGAACTGCCCCTCATGGTCAGCAAAAACACTGACAACAACCAAACTGCCTTCACCGTCAGCATCGATGCAGTCAACGGCGTCAGTACCGGTATCTCCGCCGAAGACCGGGCACGCACCATCCAAGTCGCCATCCACCCGGACACCAAACCTCAAGACTTGCGCCGTCCCGGTCACATTTTCCCCCTGCGGGCGATCGACGGTGGCGTGCTCAAACGCGCCGGTCACACCGAGGCCTCGGTTGACCTCGCCAGACTCGCGGGCCTGTATCCTGCCGGCGTGATCTGCGAAATTCAAAACCCCGACGGTTCGATGGCGAGGTTGCCCGAATTAATCGAGTACGCCAAAACCCACAACCTTAAAATAATCAGTATTGCTGACTTAATTAGCTACCGACTCAAGCACGATCGATTCGTCCGCCGCGAAACCGTCGCCAAATTGCCCACTCAATTCGGCGAGTTTATGATTTACGCCTACCGCGACACCCAAGACAACTCAGAACACGTTGCTATTGTCAAGGGCGACCCGGCAGAATTTAAAGACAAACCCGTGATGGTGCGGGTGCATTCCGAATGCCTGACCGGCGATGCTTTGGGTTCCCTGCGCTGCGACTGCCGGATGCAACTGCAAGCGGCACTGAAAATGATCGAAAATGTCGGTTCTGGCGTCATCGTTTACTTGCGCCAAGAAGGTCGGGGCATTGGATTGGTAAATAAACTAAAAGCTTACTCGCTGCAAGATTTGGGATTCGATACAGTCGAAGCCAACGAACGGTTGGGATTTCCCGCCGACTTGCGGAACTACGGCGTCGGAGCACAAATGCTCAACGATTTGGGAGTTCAAAAAATTCGGTTGATTACCAACAACCCGCGCAAAATTGCAGGGTTGAAAGGTTACGGCATTGAAGTAGCCGATCGCGTCCCCTTACTAATTGAAGCCACAGATTACAACTCAATCTATCTGGCAACAAAAGCCGAAAAACTCGGTCATATGCTACTGCAAACTTATTTAGTAACAGTGGCGATTCAGTGGAACGAAAAAGCAGAAGGAAAAGAGGAAGATTCTGCCATTCAAAATCGGTACGAACACCTCGAAAAACTGCGGCATTTGGCGGCTAACCAGCACTTGCTGCTGCAAGAAGAAGCGCGGCCGGTGGGAATAGCCCTTTTCGGAGAAGGCTCCCTCATCGTTCACCTCGGCTTCGATCAACCCGGACTCGCAGCCCCCGACTGGTACTCGGATGTAAACCATCCTTACGTCAAGGCGATCGGCAAAATTCTGGGTGAAATCAGCACAGAGCCGAATTTGCAAACATTAGAAGTAATGGTTTCCTCCGGTGGAGATCCGCTCAAAACCCTGCAAGTCCAGCTCGATCGCGAAACCTTCCCCCTCGAACAAGTTGCGTCCGTGTGCGCCAAGCTTCAACCTCAAAAAATTTATAGTTTTGCTCCTATTCCCGATTCAGCCATCGGAATGTCAAGCTAGGTTCAGCATTAAAGAGAGCGAATTTGACATGGAAATGAACGTTGGTGACTTTCTGCACCGGCTCGACCTCAGGGGACAAGCGCTTAAAGGCACCAACCTCGGCGGTGCGGAACTCCGGGGAGCAAACCTCAGAGGCACCGACCTCCGAGAAACCAACCTCAGCAACGCTATTCTCAGGTATGCAGACCTGATCGAAGCCGACCTTACCGGGGCCAATCTCAGCGGGGCGGATTTAGGTGAATCATTTCTCAATTTAGCTAACCTCACTAGAGCGGATTTGACTGGTGCTGTCCTCCGAGAAGCTACTCTCGTAGGAGCCGAACTCACGGGCGCCAACCTCAAACAAGCAAGTTTGATCAAGGCTAATTTAGTAGGAGCAAATCTCCACGAAGCCAACTTAACCAGAGCCAACCTTAGCGGTGCCGATTTGCGAGGTTCTCAGTTAAGCGGTGCCATTTTAGACAAGGCCGTATACAACAACCGGACTATCTTTCCCGAAGATATTGATCCGGGTGCAATGGGAGCATTTTTGCTAGCTCCCAATGCTTCGCTCCCTGGCTTAAATCTGGCTAGGGTTGATTTGACCGAAGCCGATTTAAAAGGAGCCGATTTGCGGCGGACAAATTTATACAAAGCTATTTTATTTGGCGCCAAACTCGATCGGGCAAACTTAGCAGGAGCCAACCTCAGCGCAGCGGACTTGAGGGAAGCTAGTTTGAGCAGCACGATTTTGGAGAAAGCTGTTTACAGCAACAAGACTTTGTTTTCAGAAGGTATCGACCCCAGTCTGGGCGGAGCTTATTTAATTGCTCCCAATGTATCGCTGCAAGGGGTAAATTTAACCGGAGCCGACTTAAACGGGTCAGATTTAAGCGGAGCTAATTTGAGCGCTTCTAACTTAACTTCGGTCAATCTCAAAAATGTAGACCTCAGCAGAGCTAGCTTAAAAAAAGCTTACCTCAAAGGTGCAAACTTGGAGCAAACAGATTTGAGAGGAGCCGATTTAAGCGGCGCAATTTTACACCAAGTAAACTTGAGTTCTGCTGACCTTCGGGGTGTAGACTTAACAAGGGCTGACCTCAGCGGCGCTAATTTAAGCGATGCCGATTTGAGGGAGACAGATTTCACGGGAGCTACTTTGCTGTTCGCTAACTTGAGCGGGGCCGACTTGAGAGGTGTAGACTTGACAAAAGCTAACCTCAGCGGCGCTAAGTTAAACGAAGCTGATCTCCGAAAAGCAGATTTGATGAGAGTAAATTTGGAGGGAGCAGATTTAACTGAGGCCGACTTGAGCGATGCTCATTTATTCCGAGTTAATCTCAGAGGTGCTAACCTGAAAGGTACTAACCTCAAAGGCGCAAGTTTAAAAGGGGTATTTTTGACTGACGCTTATTTGAGCGAAACGGATTTGACCGATCTAGAGCTGAGTCCGAGTTTTTTTGAATTGCCGCTAGAATCGGAATGGTAATTATATCAATTCCGGTTGCACCGTCCGTGATTGTTGACTGTTGACTGTTGACTGTTGAAGGAGGGGTGGAAAAACAGAATGGTTGAGTGTTAACTGTTGACTCGATTTTATGATTCCAATGCAACCGGAAACGATATTAGTTGACTGTTAACAATCAAACATCTACAATCAAAACTCGCCCCGCGAAAATAGCTCGATTATTAACAATCGAAAATCTAAAATCTAAAATCTAAAATGGA
Source organism: Microcoleus sp. B9-D4 (assembly GCF_036705105.1). Lineage (NCBI taxonomy): Bacteria > Bacillati > Cyanobacteriota > Cyanophyceae > Oscillatoriales > Microcoleaceae > Microcoleus > Microcoleus sp. B9-D4. The sequence goes on along the minus strand of NZ_JAUBTS010000009.1, from coordinate 16,160 downwards.
TCGACCGTTAGGCTCTGTTATTCAAGGTTCCCTGAGCAAGGGATTAGAAGTGCGACTGCACGCCGATGTTTCGGTGGAAGATATGAGGGTGGGGAAATTTCTAGTAGTGCGGGGGGTGCGATCGCACTTTTTCTGTATGCTCACCGACGTGTCTCTCGGAACTTCTAGCGCCCGCATTTTATCGAATCCTCCCAATCCCGACGACGATTTTCTGCTCGCAGTGCTAGCCGGTAGCAGCACCTACGGTACGATCGAACTGTCGCCGATGTTGATGTTGACTGCTGAACGAGAAAAACAGCAGGCAATTTTCGACCCGAGGAAAAACGGCCCAGTTCGCGAGAACAAGCTGGCTTTAGGAAATTTGGCTTCTTTTGAGTCACAAAGCGGTGCGGATATTGAGTTGCTGCCGGTTAAAACTATTCCCAGCCACTTTTCCCAGGTGTTTGATGCCAAAGAAACGGATTTTCGGGCTGTTTTTGGCTGGGAAGATGACCCCTATCGCCGCAATTTTGCGATCGGCAAACCGATTGACATGGACGTTGCTGTGTGCTTGGATTTAGACCGGTTTGTGGAACGCAGCAACGGAGTTTTTGGCAAGTCGGGAACGGGAAAATCTTTTCTGACGCGCTTGCTATTGTCGGGAATTATTCGCAAGCAGGCTGCTGTTAATTTAATTTTTGATATGCACTCGGAGTACGGGTGGGAAGCTGTTTCGGAAGGGAAACAGTTCAGCACTGTTAAAGGTTTGCGGCAGTTGTTTCCCGATAAAATGCAGATTTATACCCTCGATCCAGAATCGACAAAACGCCGGGGAGTCCGCGACGCTCAAGAGTTGTTTTTGAGTTTCGATCAAATTGAAGTGGAAGATATCTCCCTCGTACAGAGAGAGTTGAATTTGTCGGAAGCTAGTATCGAAAATGCGATCATTTTGCGAAACGAGTTGGGTAGCGGTTGGATCAACAAGTTGCTGGAAATGAGCAATGAAGATATTCAAATGTTTTGCGAAGAAAAGCGCGGGAATAAATCTTCGATTATGGCTTTGCAGCGGAAATTAGAGCGGTTGAAAGAGTTGAAATATATTCGCCAACGCTGTCCGAAAAATTATGTAACTGAAGTTTTGCAGTGTTTGGATAGTGGAAAAAATGTAGTGATTGAGTTCGGTTCCCACTCGGATTTGCTGTCATATATGTTAGCAGCAAATGTGATTACTCGCCGCATTCACGAATCTTACGTGGGGAAAGCTGAAAAGTTTTTGATGAGCAAAAATCCGTGCGACAAGCCGCAGCCGTTGGTGATTACCATTGAAGAAGCTCACCGCTTTCTCGATCCGGCGATCGTGCGATCGACTATTTTCGGTACGATCGCCCGCGAAATGCGAAAATACTTTGTCACCCTGCTAATTGTAGACCAGCGCCCGTCAGGAATCGACGCGGAAGTCATGTCGCAAGTCGGAACGCGGATCACAGCTTTGCTAAACGATGATAAAGACATCGATGCTATTTTTACCGGCGTTTCGGGAGGGCAGAGTTTGCGATCGGTTTTGGCAAAACTCGACTCCAAACAGCAAGCATTAGTTTTGGGGCACGCCGTACCCATGCCCGTAGTCGTGCAAACTCGCCCCTATGACGAGCAATTCTACAGAGAAATCGGGGATATTGACTGGCAAGAAATGCCCGATGAACAAGTATTTGCCGAGGCAGAATCTGCTAAAATGGATTTGGGATTTTAGATTGATAACTGCTAGATTCATTACAGAACTTAGGCAAATTTTCCTGTAAATTAGTCTTTGCGAACAATTGACGATCGCTGTCAATGACAGAAATATCAGATTTTTGCCTCAGTTATAAACGAAAAAGTGCGATCGAACGTCCCAAAAATTAGGCCCCAGCTTTCCGTCAGAAGCTTTTCCCCTTTCACCCCCTCACCCCTCATCCCTAACTGCCCAAAATTTGCATAAGCTTAAAGATGATGGAGATGATGGAGCCTAGGGGCACAATGAAAGTCAAACAGGGCAACAGCCAGCCTTTATACACCTTGTCATTACTCGTAGCAGAATTGGATTAGCATATTTAAATAAAAATGTCAATAAATATTTTAAACAGTTACTGGCATCTAATACGGCGATCGAGTTCGGTTATCTCGCATCCCACCATCTAGGCAGCGAGAAAATTTCAAGCGATGATGGAACAGAGAGCAAAACAAAGCCCTCGAATTGCATGAGTCTGTTTGCATGAGTATTGTGAAGTTGAGTGGCAGTTAAAACTAACAGGGAATTCAAAACCTTAAGGAAAAATGTAGAATCTTGACCTTAAGACAGAGGTTTTTACTCTTTACGATCCTCAAAATTGGGAATAATATTGAGAAAACTAAACTCTTGCTTCACTTCGCCTTAAACTAGCCGTTAAAGCTAGCGAGCTACCGAAAATCGACCGCGATTACTGGAAAATCAAGCACAAAAGTAATCCCAAACAAAAAGCTTCTACCGATCGTCACCGATAAACAAGAGGGGAAACATCCCCTTTGTCGCAGTCTTTATCCCACTTGTAAAAGTGGGACAGGGTATCACCAACTTTTTATCTGTTGTTACAAGGAGTGCAATACTCACCCATGTCCACCACAACCCCCAAAAACAAAACAGTGAAAGCCGATCGCATGGGCAGCCGGCCATACTCCTCAACGGATACGGTTCGTACCTATCTGCACGAGATCGGTCGCGTACCCCTGCTAACCCGAGAAGAAGAAATTGTTTTCGGGAAGCAGGTGCAGCAAATGATGAAATTAATCGAAGCAAAACAAGCACTTGCTAAAGAATGGCAGCGGGATCTGACGAATCAAGAGTGGGCTGCCGAAATGGAGTTGACCGAACCTGAACTTAGCCGGATCTTACACATAGGGCGGCGGGCCAAGCAAAAGATGATTGAAGCCAATTTGCGGCTAGTAGTGGCGATCGCCAAAAAATACCAGAAACGCAATATGGAATTCTTGGATTTAATCCAAGAAGGCACCCTCGGTTTAGAACGAGGAGTCGAAAAATTTGACCCGATGCGGGGATACAAATTTTCCACATACGCCTACTGGTGGATTCGGCAAGCAATTACCCGCGCGATCGCCCAACACGCCCGCACAATTCGATTGCCCATTCACATCACCGAAAAACTCAACAAAATCAAAAAAGTGCAGCGGGAACTCACCCAGCAGTTGGGCCGGTCTCCCTCCCCCGGAGAAATTGCCGCCGCTTTGGAACTGCACCCTTCCCAAATTCGGGAATACCTGCTGATGGCAAGACATCCAGTTTCTTTGGACTTGCGGGTAGGAGACAACCAAGATACCGAACTGCAAGAACTCTTAGAAGACGAAACGGCATCTCCAGACAACTACATTACCTCGGAATTACTGCGGCAAGACCTCAATACTTTGATATCAGAACTTACCCCCCAGCAGCGAGATGTAATAATTCTGCGCTTCGGTTTGGAAGACGGCACCGAAATGTCTCTGGCGAAAGTCGGAGAACGGTTAAATCTCAGCCGGGAACGGGTGCGGCAGCTAGAACATCAAGCCCTTGCCCACCTGCGCCGCCGCCAATCTCAAGTCCGAGAATATTTGGCGAGTTAGTCACTAAAAAAGTTGAGATTTTCCCCAAAATCTCAACTTTTTTTTTCGTGTTGGCGCTGCTGGGAAGGATAATTTTATACCAGTTAAAAAAAAGAATGGAACTGGAAGCCCGTGATCCAAACCCTTATGGAATAGGTCACGCCAAATTATTCAACTCTTTAATCTAAAATCTAAAATCTAAAATGGTATCATTTGACCGAAAGCATCCAGGATACAAGCCCCCGGATTCATTCGTCCAGAAATAAAAAACCTGTATCCGAGAAACTTGCCCCCCGAATTTATCCGTGAGGTCAATGGTTCAATTCTTTAATCTAAAATCTAAAATCTAAAATCGATTGACGGGTCGATCGCCCGATCGGGGCGGAGGCAAAATTTGTCAAAACTAATCTTAGATTTAACTTCAGGAACCGGGCGGGCGATTGTTCATTCAAGTTAATAGCCAATATTAAGCCAAATACCCGGTTTCTCTACAATCTTTGTGAAACTGGTACAAGAGGCGCTTGGAACCAGCTATTTTAAATTTTGGGGTCTGGAGTGGTTTTGACTTATTTGATATTGACAGGAAGTTTAGAAGCGATCGCGATCGTGCTTGCTCTCTCGCCCGGTAACTTCAGCATCGCATTCCCCGCACACCGGGCACACGACTCGGACATCAAATCCGGCGTTTTTAGCTCGCAATCCCCGCCAACTCCTGGGCCAGATACAGCTAGCACAGGTTTAGCAGATGGCATTTACCTCTACGGCCAGTCGAGCCAGCCAGAGGAACTTAAACAAGAATATTTTGTATTTGAAATGCGGCAGAGTAAGGTAGTCGGGGCTTTTTACCTGCCTCGGTCTGCTTTTTACTGTTTTTACGGCACGGGCGAGCTAACTCAGTTAAATTTAACAGTAGTGGACACTTACGACGGCAGTCGCTCTCCCTACTCCGTAAACCTGCAACAGTATTACCCAATTTCCATCATCAGCGAGAACGATCAGCGCATCTTGGGTATTTGTAAAGAATCTCACAAAGAGCAGGTGTGGCAAAAGTAGGAAACACGCGCTGCGCCACCAGTCAATCGATTTTAGATTTTAGATTTGAGATTTGAGATTTTAGAATTGAAGAAAGCAACCCCATTGATACATCGGGGGCCCCCGGACTAAATTGCTTTCGGTCAGGGTTCAGGAAACAGTAGTAAAATTGCTCTGGAGTTGAGAATTATCGATTTGAGATTGGAGATTTGAGATTTGAGATTTTAGAATTGAAGAAAGCAACCCCACTGATAAATCGGGCGCCCCCGAACCAAATTGCTTTCGGTCAGGGTTCAGGAAACAGTAGTAAAATTGCTCCTGAGTTGAGAATTGCGGACGGACACCACACACATGGCAAGGTCAATCACCCGACACCGATGTCCCTACGCGACCCGCAAGCTACGGAGTACCGATACGGTGTGGGCACAGAAATTGCCGAGTTGACCAGTCTAAGTGGTTCGCCCACTACGTTTAAGGTAAGCGTTTAAGTACCTACCAGAAAATGCGTGCTAGTTTTCTGCTCTAGAATTCAAAAGTTAAACAGGTGTAAGGGTTAAGCCAGTGCTTTTGAAATAGTTACCGACCTTAAACATTGACGAAGCAAACATTACCCCGCAAGGGAGGACTTAAATGTCTAATTTTGTTTTTGTACTTGATACCCAAAAAAGACCGCTCAATCCAATCCGCCCAGGAATGGCTCGCAAATTGCTAACCACTGGCAAAGCTGCTGTTTTCAGGAGGTATCCATTCACGATAATTGCGCGACGTAGTTAAGCTACGTGTTCTGAGTGGAGAGCCTTCTCTCCCAACGGATTTCGTCCCGTTGTCCCCACGTAAAAGGGTCACGCTACCCCGGTCACGTTAGTAGTAAATAATGAACCTAATGGAATGCAGACCACGAAAGTAGCCTAATCTAACAGCCTCGCGTTGGAAAGGAGCAAGGGGAAGCACGAAAGGGTTAATCACCAGTAACCATCGTTTGTACATTTCGTGATGAATAAAGAGTGAAATCAGGCTGAAACACTCTCACCAAAAGGTAAGGGGGTAGAACTAGAGTTGATGATTCTCTAGTTCGACGAAATATAATCCCACCGGAGTAGAGATGGAACCCGACCCGTGACGAATCTCAAACACATAGAACTGCGGAAAGCCCTATAGGTTCTCAGTACAGGTCGAAGTCTGAGTAAGCCAACCGTAAGGAAAGCAGAATACCTAGAGGGTAAAGGATGCCAGAAAAAGCGAATGCTGTGGGTAATGCCGCAGATAGGAGTTCAAGATTTGCTCCAACTGAATGTTGCCAAATTCTGGCAGGTGTTTAACGATAAACCAACGTAAGGAAATCAAACTTCTGTGAAAGATAGATTCGGTAACGAAATCGGAACAGACGCATTACCTGAGAAATGGGCAGACCTTAATTGGAAAGCTGCTACAAAGGTGGTGAGAAATCTCAGACAGAGAATTTATCGTGCGACTCAGAGGAATGAGTGGAATAAGGTCAGGAGCCTTACTTCACTTATGTTAAAAAGTAAGTCCAACCTGCTACTTGCAGTTAGACGGGTCACTCAAACTAACCAAGGGAAGAAAACAGCAGGAGTGGATAACCAACTTGCTCTCAACCCTCAGATGAGAATCCAACTAATACACGAAATCCTGAAGCTGAACCCTTGGAAAGCAAAACCTGCTAAAAGGATATACATTCCAAAAGCAAATGGTAAAAAGCGTCCTTTGGGGATACCAACTCTCAAAGATAGAGTGATGCAAGCAGTGGTCAAAAACGCACTGGAGCCGAGTTGGGAAGCCTTATTTGAAGCCAACAGCTATGGTTTTCGACCAGGGCGAAGCTCTCACGATGCAATAGAACAAGTTCATACCCGATTACGAAAGGGAGGCGATGAATGGATTCTAGACGCAGATATTAAAGGAGCATTTGACCACATTAGCCACGAATACGTACTCAATGCTATTGGAGAAATTCCTAGCAAAGAACTAATCAAACAGTGGCTAAAAGCAGGTTACGTGGAGGCTAACAAGTTTAACCCAACAGAAACAGGCACTCCCCAAGGCGGTATCATTAGCCCACTTCTGGCTAACATCGCCCTAGACGGACTGGAAGGAGAAGTATTATCCAACCACCAGAAAGTCAAACAGAGCAAGAGTGGGGAATACAAAGGCAAAACCTACTACACAAACAGGTATTATCCTAGATTTGGGTACATCAGATATGCCGATGATTTCCTTGTCACAGCCGAAACAAAGGAAGACTTGGAAGCTATTTTGCCTGAAATCAAGGAATGGCTGAAAAAGCGAGGACTAGAACTGAACGAAGAAAAAACCAACATCGTCAATAAGCGAGATGGGTTCAACTTCCTCGGTTTTACAATCCGAAGCTACTCAGATGGAACCACGCTCTGCAAACCTCAAAAGGATAAGATGATTGCCAAACTCAGAGAAATTAGAGGATGGCTCAAAAGACACAAAACGGTAAAACCGGAAGAAGTCATCAAACATTTAAACCCTATACTAAGAGGATGGGCGAACTATTACAGGCACTGCTCCAGCAAGGAAATCTTCGCTACATTCAACCATAGAATGGTACAAATGCTATGGCAATGGTGTAAAAGACGACACCACCAGAAACATCTCAAATGGGTAAAGAACAAATACTTTACCGTACTGGGAAATGACCACTGGACATTCTTTGCCGACACTAAGGATAGAACAGGAAAAAGAAAGAGACTTTATCTCAAGGATGTAAGTGACATCCCAATCCTGAGACATACAAAGGTTGAAGGCGCAGCTAGTCCAGATGACTCAACCAAAGTAGATTACTGGAAGAAACGCCAATCCTCACTGGGTAGTAGCGTATGGGCTAAAGGCTCGAAGCTCTACAAAGTGGCTCAATTCCAGCACTGGAGATGCACTGAATGCGGAGACTACCTGCTAAACGGAGAACAAATCCACACTCACCACATAACTGAAGTGACAAATGAAGGCACAGATGAAATCGACAATCTTATACACCTTCACCAAATTTGTCACAGGAAAGTTCATGGTACTAAATAACCTCGGAGTCCAAGAATGCCAGAGCCGGATGATGCGAAAGTGTCACGTCCGGTTCGTTGGGGAGGGGGATGCGGCGACGTATGCCCTCTTACCCGACCTCAAGGTAGAGATAACAGCACCCCAGGAACCAATCACTCTTAAATTAGACCCTGGCTCCCAAACCACGGGAATCGCATTAGTCCAAGGAGAAAACGTAATCTTTGGCGCAGAACTAACCCACAGGGGGCAAGCTATCAAAGCTGGTCTGGAGTCTCGCCGTTCATTGCGTAGAGGCAGAAGAAATCGTCATACCCGCTACCGAAAAGCTAGATTATTAAATAGAACTCGCCCGAAAGGGTGGCTGACTCCAAGCTTACAACATCGTGTCGAAACAACCCTAACATGGGTAACTAGATTGATAAAGGTTGCGCCAATTTCTTCTGTTGTTCAAGAACTTGTCCGGTTCGACCTCCAGCAAATAGAAAACCCGGAAATTAGCGGAGTGGAGTATCAGCAAGGTGTTTTATGTGGCTACGAGATCCGCGAATATTTACTCAATAAATGGGAGAGAAAGTGCGCGTATTGTGGAGTTGTTGATACACCTCTACAAGTAGAGCAAATTCATCCCAAAGCCAAGGGCGGATCTGATCGTATTTCTAATCTTTGCCTTGCTTGCGAAAAATGTAATATCAAGAAAGGAACTCAGAATATTGAGCAGTTTCTCTCGAAAAAACCAGAGGTTTTGAAACAGATTCTGTCTCAAGCAAAACGTCCTTTGAAAGATGCAACAGCGGTTAATTCTACTCGTTGGGCGTTATTTAACCGACTCTGTATGACTGGCTTACCAGTTTCTACTGGCAGTGGCGGTTTAACAAAGTTCAATCGCACTCGATTAAATTTAGCTAAAACTCACTGGCTAGATGCAGCTTGTGTCGGCAGAATTGAATCGTTGAAAGTTTTAATAAACAAGCCATTGTTAATTAAAGCGACTGGACATGGGACACGCCAAATGTGTCGTACCGACAAATTGGGTTTCCCGTCCCGCTATGTTCCCAGGTTTAAGTTTGTTAAAGGTTTTCAAACGGGAGATATCGTCAAGGCGGTTGTAACGTCTGGTAAAAAGGTTGGTATATACGTTGGACGTGTTGCCGTAAGAACCAGTGGTTCCTTCAATATTTCCGCCTCGGGATTGGTGTCAGGAATTAGTCACAAATATTGTTCACTTGTTCATAGAAAGGATGGTTATTCATATGCGGCCTAAACCTTGCCCCCCTTTTCCTCTCGCCACTGACCTGAGTACAGGTACAGTGGGAGTCTCCAAGGGGGAATACAGATGAAACTGCGTCGGAAAACACTATCGATAATTGGCATTACCATCGCTGGACTGACTAGCATTCTGTATGTCGCCTCCTCAAGCATCCTCTTGGGCAGCCTGATCAAAGCAGAGGAACAAGAAGCCACACAGGTGGTCAAGGGAGTGCTCAGCGTGTTCGGGCAAACCGCAGATGACTTCAACTCTCGTTTTGCCGACTGGTCGGCCTGGGACGACACCTACGATTTTATCCAAAACCGCAACTCAGAATTCATTGCCTCCAATTTAATTCCAGAAGGGCTCTCTAATGTAAGAGTTAATATAGCCGTATTTGTCAATACTTCTGGCCAAATAGTTTACGGTACAGGTTTAGACAGCGAAAAGCTGAAATTAACGCCTGTTCCAGAAGCATTAAAACAGCATATTTCTCTCAGCGACCCGCTGTTGCAACACCCGAACCCCAAAAGCAGCATCGCTGGTATCTTGCTGCTACCGTCAGGGCCAATACTGATTACTTCCCGGCCAATTCTCACGACTAAAAGCACCGGCCCGATCCGAGGTACGGTGATATTCGGGCGCAATTTGGATGCTGCGGGGATTGCGAAGGTTTCTAAAATTACTCGCTTGCCGCTAATCGTACACAGCGTGAATGAGGCTCGGTTGCCTGCAGACTTTCAGAAAGCGCGGGAGAAACTGTCGGAAAAAAAACCGATTTTGGTGCGTCCTTTAAGCGAAGAGTCGATCGCGGGTTACGCTTTGATCAGGGATATTTACAACCAACCTGCGCTGCTATTGCGGGTGGATATCCCCAGAGAAATATACCGGCAAGGTCAGATTAGTTTGCTGTACCTGCTGGTGTCTGTAGCGTTAGCGGGAATTGGGTTGATCGGCTGCACTCTGCTACTGCTAGAGCGTCTTGTACTGTCTCGGTTGAGCGGTTTGGCGAAAGCGGTCAACCAAGTCAGCAGCAGCCAAGACCTCTCGGTGCGACTGCCAGTGACGGGCGAAGATGAGTTATCCGACCTTGCCCATACTATCAACGGAATGTTGAGTGCGATCGCCCAAGCCGACAGCGAACAACTTGAGGAAAAAGCCCGCTACAGAGCCGTCGTTGAGCAAGCTACAGATTGCATTTTCCTGTGGGACGCTCAAACCAAACGTCTTTTGGAAGCCAATACAGCGTTTAGAGAGTTGCTCGATTACAGTCTTGATGTGATTTCGCAACTGACTATTTACGATATCATCGCTTACTCTAAAGACCTAATTGACAACAATATCGAGTTGCTGCTGACGGACAAACAATTCAGAATTGGCGAAGTTCTCTACCGCCGCCGAGACGGTTCCTGCGTGGATGTAGAAGTGAGCGGGAGCGTGATTTCCTACGGCGGCCGCGAGATTATTTGCACTGTTGTCCGCGACATTACCGAGCGCAAGCAAGCCGAAGCCGAACTGCGAGCCTCGGAAGAACGGTACAGACTTTTGTTTAAAAATAACCCCCATCCGATGTGGGTTTACGATTTAGAAACTCTGGAATTTATAGCCGTCAATCAGGCAGCAGTCGAACATTACGGCTACACTCGCGACGAATTTCTCAAGATGACCGTTGCGGACATTCGTCCCCCCCAAGAGATGCCGAGATTGATAGAAAATATCTCTCCAGTAGATGCCGGTATTGAGTTTGCAGGTGTGTGGCAGCACCAGAAAAAAGACGGAACAATTATTGATGTAGAAATTACTTCTTATGCCATGCTATTTGATAGCAGAAATGCTGAATTAGTGCTTGCTCACGACGTGACCGACCGCTTGAAAGCCGAGGCCGAACTCTACAAGGCAAAGGAAGCCGCAGAAGCAGCTAGTTTGGCTAAAAGTCAGTTTTTGGCTAACATGAGCCACGAACTGCGAACTCCTCTGAATGCGATTATCGGTTACAGCGAGATTCTGCAAGAAGAGGCTTTAGATTTGGGCGAAGAAAATTTTGTGTCTGATTTGGAGAGAATTCACAATTCAGGCCAGCTTTTACTTTCCTTAATTAATGATATTCTGGACTTGTCGAAGATTGAAGCCGGTCATGCGGAAGTGGAATTAGAAACTTTTGACGTGTCCGAGGCAGTTCAAGATGTAGCCAGAACTGTTGAACCGCTATTTTTGCGGAACACTAATCGCCTGAATGTGGAATGTCCTAATAATATTGGCGAATTGTATTCCGATCAAATTAAGTTTACTCAAATTTTGTTTAATTTGCTCAGTAATGCAGCTAAGTTTACTCATAAAGGGACAATTACACTCAGCGTTGAAAGAATTAAAAATGACGAGAATAGTTGGGATTCGGAACAGTTAATTATTAAGTGTACGGATACGGGGATTGGGATTACTCCTGAACAGCTACAAAAGTTATTTCAACCTTTTACGCAAGCTGATGCTTCGACTACCCGCAAGTACGGAGGTACTGGTTTGGGTTTGGCAATAGCGCAGAAATACTCTCAGATGCTGGGGGGAGAAATTACTGTCAATAGCGAGTTTGGGAAGGGGTCAACTTTTACTCTGATGTTGCCAGCATAGCTCGATTTTAGATTTTAGATTTTAGATTTTAGATTTGGTAAAAAGTCCTGACTAGAAACAACATACATACGGTTTGTAGTCAGGGCTTCATATCCTGTCCGATCGAGTTACCGCGATTAAAAGGGCGGGTTTTTGAGATTGTCAATTATTGGCAGATATTTTTCGTGAACCCGCCCCTACCGTATTAGGGGTAATCGACCGGACATAATATCAGTCCACTCCCAATCAGCTTTTAGGTAATTAAGTAGGTAGGCAAGATTAAACCGAATAATGTAACACTATGTAAACAGGTTTAAGTTAGCCAGTAGAGAGCATTTGGAGACTTTGCCCTCGTTTACATAGGGGCGTTTTTTGGCGCCGACTTACTTAGGACTAAACTCTTGAAGACCAACAACTTTAATACTCAATACCTGCTTGAGCTTTAATGCCTTGTTCTCGGAATGGATGCTTAACTAAAGTCATTTCTGTCACCAAGTCTGCCCGTTCGATTAGCCCTGGGGGGGCGCCTCTGCCTGTTAAAATAATGTGGGTTTCTTCGGGTTTTTGGTCTAACCCGGAAAGCACTTGCTCGACTTGCAAATAACCTAGTTTTAATGCTATATTGACTTCATCTAGAAGAACTAATTTAAATTCGGGATTGCAGATAAAAGTTAGGGATTTTTCCCAGGCTTTTTGAGCTGTTTCGATATCTCGATCGCGGTCTTGCGTGTCCCAGGTAAAGCCTTCTCCCATTGCGTGAAATTCTAGCTGTTTTTCCCAGAGTTGAAAAACGGCTTTTTCTGCTGGTTCCCAAGCTCCCTTGATAAATTGTACTATGGCGACGCGGTATCCGTGACCGAGCGATCGCACAACCATTCCCAAAGCGGCCGTGGTTTTGCCTTTACCGTTACCCGTATTGACTATAATTAAACCTTTTTCTTTGGAGGAGTTAGCGATTCGCTGTGATTGCACTTCTTGGCGGCGCTGCATTTTCTGTTTGTGTTGTTGGGCTGTTAAGCCAGTGGTTGCAGTAGTTTCTGTATTGGTTTCCATTAGATTTTTTTAAACCGCAGATGAACGCAAATAAACGCTGATAGATGCAAGATGTCTAGTTATTGCCACAGTGTTTTCAAGTTTAGCACGAAACCGGGCAAAACATCTTCTCCTGAAAGTTCTGTTGGACATTCCAAAACTTCTATTTCTTGTCCTTGGCGATAGATTTCGACTCGGCGCGTTTTGCGGTTGATTAACCAGCCTAATTTTACTTGATTATTCATGTATTCTTGCATTTTGTCTTGAGTATCTTTGAGGCTGTCTGTCGGCGACATTAACTCTAAGACAAAATCCGGGGCAATGGGAGGAAATTTTTGTTTTTGTTCGGGAGTGAGTGCATCCCATCTTGATTTTTCAATCCAAGAGACATCGGGAGAACGGTTTGCACCGCTGGGCAGTTTGAAGCAAGTTGAAGAATCGAAACAAATTCCCAGTTGAGTTTGTCGGTTCCAAATTCCAAAATCAGTAGCTATTTCAAAATTGTAATTTCCGGTTTCTCCTCCTGTGGGTGGCATGACGATTATTTCTCCTTTGGCGTTGCGTTCAAATTTGACATCGGGGTTTTCGCGGCACAGTTGATAAAATTGGTCGTCGGTTATTTGGGCGATCGAGTTGAAGTTAATGGTAACTGCTATCATGGTATTTTAGAGGCTGCATTTGGAGTATTTTAATGGCACATGAATGCTGAGCGATGCAGGTAGTCTGTTCGCCCCGAAAATATTGTTGTTAAAGCCAATTTTGCCTTACGCCCAGACTAGCTGCAAATTTAGCACGAAACCGGGCAAAACATCCTCTCCTGAAAGTTCTGTTGGACATTCCAAAACTTCTATTTCTTGTCCTTGGCGAGAGATTTCGACTCGCCGGGTTTTGCGGTTGATTAACCAGCCTAGTTTTACTTGGTTATTCATGTATTCTTGCATTTTGTCTTGAGTATCTTTGAGGCTGTCTGTTGGCGACATTAACTCTAAGACAAAATCCGGGGCAATGGGAGGAAATTTTTGTTTTTGTTCGGGAGTGAGTGCATCCCATCTTGATTTTTCAATCCAAGAGACATCGGGAGAACGGTTTGCACCGCTGGGCTGTTTGAAGCAAGTTGAAGAATCGAAACAAATTCCCAGTTGAGTTTGTCGATTCCACATCACAAAATCCGCATTAATTTCTGAATTGTAATTTCCGGTTTCTCCTCCTGTGGGTGGCATGATGATTATTTCTCCCTTGGCGTTGCGTTCAAATTTGACATCGGGGTTTTCGCGGCACAGTTGATAAAATTGGTCGTCGGTTAGTTTAACTATGGAGTTGAGGTTGATTGTAACTGCTATCATGGTATTTTATCAGGATGCGTTGGAACTTTTAAGCCAGATTATGTATATGAATGCGGCTCAAGGCCGAGCGATGCAGATGCTGTAAATCTTATTAAGAGTTAAGAGGATTTAATGGATATATTTTTATGCACTTTTGCTCATTATATCACATCATTATAACTAGCTATTAATAGTTTTGTCAAACGCTTTTTTGAGGAAACACTTACAGACATACCAATAATAAAATGCAATGTTGATTTCGCTAAACAGTTTAGGTACTCCCTCTAGTAAACTGGAGAATATTTTGTTTTTTAAATGCAGGGCATCTACGCCGATCGCAAAAAACAACAAGCCTACACCCGCTAACAATATTTGGTAGGGAGTTAACTGTAGTTCTCGCCGAAAAAACCATCCGTAGGAGGACAAAACAACGGCGTACAAAAGACTTACTCCTAGCTTAGGAATTCCCCCTGCTACCATATATATATGAATTCTGTAAATTTCATTTAGTAAAAATCCACCTGTTAACAAAGCCGAAAACAGAATAAATCGATTTTCTGAAGTGCGCGGTTGAATACTTTGAGCTAATTTATAGGTAAAAGTACAAACAATGACGGGTACAGAACATAAAATCTGGAAAGTCCGAGTTAACAAGGCGACATTGGGATGGGAATAAGAATAAGGCGGAAAGAATAAATCGCTGACTTTTAACCCGGAAAGTTGAGTAAAAACTATCAGGATAGCCACCACAAATAAGGATAAACAATTGAGCCTAACAACCAAACGAGAAATAGTCATAAGCAATTAACACCAGAAATTAGGTTTACTGCCCACATCAAAAAAAATTATATCACCAATATCTCTGGATATTTTGCTAAACTTAATCATGAGTGTTATCAAAACAAGGAGACAGTCATGCTGTCAGTGAAAGAAGCAGAATCGATCGTTCTAAATTTGGCGCAACCCCTCGACAGTCAGCGGGATGTAGAAACTGTAGACTTGCTGGCAGCATCGGGGCGCATTTTGGCTGCACCCGTCACTGGTTCCCTGGATTTTCCTTATTGGGATAATTCAGCAATGGATGGGTACGCGGTGCGGTTTGCGGATGTGGAAAACTGTAGCGCCGAAAAACCAGTGGTACTCGAAGTAGTTGAAGAGATTCCAGCCGGATATCAGCCTCAAAATACCGTCCAATCCGGGCAAGCGGCGCGAATTTTTACGGGTGGGGTGATGCCTGCGGGTGCTGATACGGTGGTAATACAGGAAGAAACGAGGCGTGAGGGCGATCGTATTTTTATCTTAGTTCCTCCTGAAAAACCGCAAGCATTTGTCAGACACAAAGGCGCTTTTTATCAAGCAGGAACAACTTTGCTAACTCCCGGTACAGTTATCAACGCCCCAGAAATGGCAGTGTTAGCAACTGCCCAGTGCATTCAAGTTCCTGTTTATCGGCCGCTGCGGGTGGCAATTTTTTCTACAGGTGACGAATTGGTATCGCCTGACGAACCTTTGACACCGGGTAAACTGGTAGACTCGAATCAGTATGCTTTGACAGTTTTGTTGGCACAAATGGGATTTGAACCAATTCGATTGGGGATTGTTCCTGATAATGAAGATGCGTTAAACAAGGCGATATCCGGGGCTGTGGCGACGGCGGATGTGGTGCTTTCTACGGGCGGCGTCTCGGTAGGAGACTACGATTATGTCGAGAAAATTTTGGCGGATTTGGGAGGAAAAGTTCACATTAGTTCTGTGGCGATTAAGCCGGGGAAACCTTTAACGGTTGCTGAGTTTAAACGAGGTGAAAAAAATGATGATTCTCCGAGTTTGAGTTCGGATTGTCTCTATTTTGGTTTGCCGGGAAATCCGGTTTCGGCTTTAGTCTGCTGTTGGCGGTTTGTTGTGCCTGCTTTGAGAAAGATGTCTGGGCTTGGCCCGGATGCTTGGGGGCCGGAGTTTCTCAAAGCTAGGTGTAATGCTGAATTGCGATCGCACGGTCAGCGCGAAACTTATGTTTGGGGTAAACTACATTTAGTTGCGGGAGTCTGGGAATTTGAACCTGCTAGCGGCAGCCAAAATTCAGCGAATTTAATTAACCTCGCCAATACGAGTGGTTTAGCAGTTTTGTCACCAGGGGACACCTGGATTGTACCGGGCGAATTCGTTGAAGTTTTAAAAGTTAGTCATTAGTCATTAGTTATTAGTCATTAGTCATCAATACTTCGGACAGTTTTTAAGCAGCGAGAGTACCATAGGATAGGACTGACGGAAGGTTAGGGTGATTTAAAATT